>NZ_BAAGIR010000005.1:0-46428 GCF_054658155.1 Alkalibacterium sp. m-11 | reverse complement strand
GAACCGGTTTACAGTGTAAACACTAATTTCTTCAGGTGCTTTTGAAGAAAGGATAGCCTGGTTTCCAGATTTTGAGGTGAAGACTAGAGTAAACAAGAACTGAAAGAGTACCACAGGACTAACACCGCGAGTTTTTTTTACATTCGCTCGGTTCAAGAGTGTTCCAATTTTGAATTCTTTAAAAAAGTGGGAAACGGTCGATTCAACCTCGTGATTTTCTGATTTTTCTGGTAAAATATTAGTCATAAGACATCTCTCCTTTGAATGTTGTTATGGTGACTACATTTTACCAAAGAGAGGTGTCTTTTTGTGTGTTTTTTGATAATTATTTATAAGAAGTTTCAATAACCGCAAGGGTTAAACCTGGATATTCAACTGCAAAACTTGAGTTATCAACTAATGGTTGGAATCTCACTTGATTATTACTTTTGTCTAAGACTCTTACATACATTGATATACACATATTTTCTCAATTATAAGCTTTCTTAATGATGTCAGCTCTATTAATTTAGCTCCTGAATGATTCTTTGTATATTCACCATGTCAAATGAAGAAAGAATTTCTGAAAGTATATATATCCTGGCATCATCATAATTCGCCTGGTCTTTCGGTTCTTCATTGGTCAGTATGAGATCATAGATTTTTGTAGGGTCATAGTGCTCTACCCGGACCCCTTTGATCGGCTTTAATTTCAGTATGAGCAACTCTCCAAGAGTCTCTTTATACAAGCCGTCCATTTTCAGATCAATTCCCACCTGTATGACACTGGCCATTTTAAAGGTGATGAGAACAAGAAGACTGATGTATTTCAGCAGCTCCATCTTCAAAAGACTGTTATTCTCGCCCATCTTATCTGCGAGGGTTTTGGTACTGGTTTTCAAAAGTTTGCGTGCGAACGATACAACATTCGTTCCTACGATTTGCTTTTCCTTCGATATAATTCCTTCATATTCGTAGATTTCAATATCACCCTGGAAAAAGTATAGCCGGGTATGGATATGAGTGAGATGGTAGGACATGTCCCGTTCAAGCATATAAGGTAATCTGCGGTACTTAAAATGATTGATGATCGTTTCCGCTATCAGTGTGTCCATTGAAGCGATAGGTGCATGGCGGTCCCGAAGCAATCTGTATTCGTGGAAATCCGGTTCTGTGAGAACAGGAAATGCCAGTAGAAAAGCATAATGAATCATGGACTCAACTTCATCTACTTCAATAGAATACCGGCTGAAATAGCGTAGAACAAAGACTTGGATTTTATGAAAAAAGGGATCTTTTCTGTACGCCTTCATCTGTGTTCTCAGACGTTTGGCCTGCTTGTCTATGATTGATACACGTGCATTGCTGATAATCAGCCAAATTGTCAGACGCTCTCTGTTTTCAGGAGTAATCGTTACATTCAGGAACTTTTCCATTGCGTCGATCATCTGCCTCAGCCGGTCATTAGGATGTTCAGTAAGAAAAGTTGCTTTGTCTTCTATATAGCAATAGAACTGAAAATAGAAATACCGGATTTGAAGCTCTTCACCCTGCATCTGTCCGTTACGTATTTTAATGCCGAACTCTTTAAGATGGCTGTTCAGTTCTTTAATTTTTCGGAATAATGAACTCTCGCTGATTGCCAGTTTCTGCGTCAGCTGTGTAATCGAGAACTCCTGATGCTTGAAAAGAAAAGTGATGATTTGAAGCTTGATAGACTGATCGAGATAGAGTCGGTAAATCTGCTGGAGCGACAGATCATCACTCATGCTGAGCACAATCGTCTGTCCGTCATACTGAAGCTGGACCTTCTGATCAAAACCTTCAATTCTAACAGCAATGGATGACAAGTCGTTTTCAAGAGACGCCTTCGATACCCCCAAATGATTCAGCATCTTTCCATAAGACAACGTCCCGCCATTCAGCACGAGCTGATTGAAGATGGTGATTTCTCTTACTTCATTTTTCTCGAGAAAGTGTTCAATTTTCATCTTCGTCCGCCCCCTCATCCATCCAGGCTATCAGATTTGTGGTGGCAGTCACCTGAGAATAAGCTGGATTAAAGAAGTAATCGGTCTGCTGCAGATCCTCTAGGGTCTGCTTGGACTGAATAGCCAACGCCAGCACATTTATTTTTTCAAGTATATTGGCATCTGATATCATTTGAGCGCCCAGCAGCTCATGTGTTTTGGCATCATAGACCCATTTCAGAGTCACGGTATCAGAATCCGCCAGGCTGGTCAGACGTACCTCCTGTCTGTGAGACTCAACAGTCCGGTCAGTAAACAGACTCTCGGTTTCGGTCATACCTGTGCTGGCTATATACTTGCCGAAGACACGGGTACCAATCGTACGTAGCGAACCTTTAAAAGTTTGGGATGGCTCAATCAGATTGGCTGCTGCCACAATACCTGTCCGAACAGCATTATTGATCAATGGAACATAGACCCTGTCTTCTCCCGGTCCTGACAATTGAATGCAATCCCCCACGGCAAATACATCTTCGGCTGATGTTCTTAAATAGCGGTCGACAGCAATTGTCTGATCGGTATGCTGCTTGATGGTTTCATCCAGAAAAGGCAGATGCGGTCTGACATTCACTCCCATGATAACAGCATCACTGGTGACAGATCCTTCGCCAAGGTAGACAGTCACTTTCTGGTCTGATTCCATCTCTATGGAAGAGACCGTTTGTCTCATTCTCAGATCAACGCCCTTTTCAGTCATATTCTTCTCGATCGGCTTAATCATATCCTCGTCCAGATACTTGAATAGAACATAATCCATACTTTCTACCAGAGTCACTTGTTTCTCCATTGCGGTCAGTAGATCTGCAGCCTCTACCCCAACTTGCCCTCCACCGATAATCGTAATATGCTCACTTTCCTCAACTTTAATCAAAGCCGCCTGAGCCTCATCGTACCGCTTGTATTTTAGTACACTCTCCTGGGCACTGCCGATAATTTTCTCAGACAACTGTCTCGATCCCGCCGCTATAATCAGTTTGTCATAAGACAGCTGGTCTGATAAATCGTGCTGGTCATAAGTGATTATTTTTTGAGTCGTGTTTACCTTCTGTACAGTAGCATTTAGATGATACACGATTCCATGCTTATCCAGCTGGCCTTCTGTAACGAACCGGGCCTCATCCAAGTCAGTAATTTTCTTATCCCAATATAAATGAAGGCCGCTTGGTATGTATCCCAGGGTATCCTGCTTTTCAAGCAACAAAATTTCTGCATCCGGATGAATGTGACGTACTTCAAAAGCAGCAGCTACCCCAGCAAAAGATGCGCCTATAATGACTACTCTCATTTTTGTCCTCCTCATCAGTCATTTTTGAATCAGTATAACATAAAGAAATGAATTTAAGATGCGCCTCCTAACTTTATGCTTCATGCTTACTTAAGTATATATTTTGAGACTTTCTGTAATTCGTACTGGATTAAGGCTTTATCTGAAAGCGTTTGACCACAAATTGTGGTACACTATTTCTACAATCATTCATTTCTTTCATTACAGTTGAGCTGGAGGAATACTTATGCATAAAATTGTCAAAGCCAGAGACATACATATTGAAAACATTACTCAACTCGCTTTACTGCTATGGCCCAGCGAAGATTACGACGAACTTCAGCGGGAAATGACGAGGTATCAGGAGGATAGTACGGCTGAGCTGTTTGTCTGTGAAACTGATGACCAGGTTGTAGGCTTTGCACATGTCCAGCTGAGATTCGACTACGTAGAAGGGACGAGAACCACTCCAGTAGGTTATCTTGAAGGCATATATGTCAAGGAGGCTTACAGAAAAAGAGGCATTGCCAGAAAGCTGGTTGAGGTCTGCGAAGACTGGTCCCGTTTTATGAACGCAACCGAATTTGCCAGTGACGTGGAGCTCCACAACACTACCAGTGCAGCCTTCCATGAGAAAATCGGCTTCAAGGAAGCCCACCGGATCATCTGCTACACTAAGACTATTTAAAGTGAATATGCATCTGAAAATGGCGGAATATCCGTCATTTTTTTCGTTTAAATCCCCTAATTTATAACTGTTTTTTGAGTACTGACTGGTACTTTTTCTATGGTTTAGATTTATAATAAAGGTGAAAAATAAGGTCGTGCTCTCATGTGCCTACTGTTCGCTTATAACACTTAAACGTCTTTGGTGCATGAGGAAAGACGTGAGTGAAATGAGCACAAAAAGCATGCGATCACTAATCGTAAAAGTCGCTTGTCTGTTTTTAGGGGTAATCATCAGTTTGACCTTTGCTGTTCCAGTATCAGCCGCTCCAGCACAGACAGTGACCAGAGGATCCACCACAGAGAAAGTCGTTGCGCTGACTTTTGATGACGGGTCTGATGGGACAAGTATCAATCGGATTTTACAGACTCTACCTCATTCGTGTGGGGCAAGTCCTGACAATCAGATAACTTCAGTTTATTTTTCCAGAAGCAGACTAGTTGCACGCATTTTAACAATAAAAAGGAAACGACCTTCTACAAGACAATGTCGCAGAAGGTTCGTTTCCTTTTTTATCTTCTTATCCCTTCCAGGAAGGTTCAGTTTATCGTTACTCAACTATTATGTGTTACAAATGACATAACTGTTCCAAGATGATCCAGAAGGTTAGTATTTACTCGTTTATCCGCATAAGATGGCAGTTTATCCAGATGTTCCCTCGCCAGATCATACCATCGCTTGGCTTCAGTCCGGTCATTGTCTACAAAATAAGCAATCACACAGTTTACACGACAGACATCTGCCTGTTTCATTTTCAAGTGACTCTTCAGAAGCTTATCAGAAAGAATTCGCTCAATAAGCTCCGGCGTACCTGAATCTTCAATCAGCAGACAGTACACATACTCTCGCAGGATCTCGATGCGGTAAGCCGGAATGATTTCACTTCTCTGGTCATACAAATCACTCAGGCTACTTTCAGCTTGCTTGAAATTTTTCTGCTCAAGGCTGGCATTGATTTCAATCAGCTTATTATAGATATTGAACTGCTCCGTTACCGGTTCATTAGGATTGAACGTCATCTGATCTTCGGCTGCCTCAGAGTATGTCTTGTTATGACGGACAAAATCTCCATTCCATTTCAGCTGCTGAAAGAACTGATCCTGAGCCACTGAACTCCTGCCTAGTTTCCTCAGTATTTTTCCATCATTGAAGCTTAATGGAATGCCGTTCATAGCTGCAGACATCACACCGATGACAATAAAAATCATAATATACTCAGACGGGTATATTAAATAAAAAGTACCCGCAATCAGCGCGGTTATTCCATTTGCCAATACCCCGCCAAGCAAGTAGAAACGGTAAGGCCGTCTGTCATTATTCTCAGGCGGATGCATCAGACACTGACCCATCGTGCCGCTCATCGTAAATAAAATGGTCTTGAACTGACTGTCTTCCTTTATCAGCCCAAATCGACCGATTCTAAAAAGCATGAATGTGTACCCCGATAGTTTCCCGGCAAGCAGGTGACCCAATTCATGGATAATGACGTGCCCATAGACCAGCCCTCCGGCAATTACCATTACAATTCCGATACGTATAAGCAGACGTCCCACATCGAGATTTCCTTCAGCAGTCAAAGGCGTGCTTTCCATCCCAATCCGGTATCCGATAAAACCCACTCCACCTAGCACGATAATGTATACCAGTATGGCTTCCAGTTGCTTCAATCCTTGTTTTATTTGTGTCTTCATTAAATACTCCTTTTTAAATTTCTTCAAAATTTAGCTAAAAATTATGAATAGTCTTCTAATCTTATAACTGTTGAGTTACTGTTCATTTTCTTTTAAACTTAAAGGGTCTGTATCGAATGATTATAGTAAAAGGAATGGAAAATATGAGCAGATTTCAGGATATATTTCTAGATATCGAATCCGATATATTAAACCAGCAGTACAAACCTGGTGAACTTCTACCGAGCGAAAACCAGTTGTCAATAAAGTACAATGTTTCGCGTGAAACAATTAGAAAAGCCCTTAGCCTCTTGCTTGAAAGTGGTTACATACAGAAGAAACAAGGTAAGGGATCGATCGTGCTCGATGTCAAACGCTTCGATTTTCCGATATCCGGCCTGACCAGTTACAAAGAACTTCAGGATGCTCAGAACATGTCCAGCGAAACGATTCTCGTTGAAAACAAGAAGATGACTATTCCGGAGCACATTGCAAATTTTCTGAAGGTTTCTCATGACACTGAAGTGCATTGTGTCATACGTGCCAGAAAAGTCGATGGAGAAGTCGTCATTCTAGATAAGGATTACTTGTTCACATCAATCATCGAATCGATTCCGGATGATGAAGCTCGTCATTCACTTTATCACTACATTGAAAACAAATTAGGTCTTGTCATCGGTTTTGCTCGAAAAGAATTCATCGCTGAGCCGGCCACCCAGGAAGACCGTGAACTGATGACGCTTCATAATGATACGCATGTTGTCGTTACCCGTAGTGAAGTCCATCTGGAAGACGCTACATTGTTCCAGTATACTGAATCACGTCACCGACTGGACCGCTTCAGATTCGTCGAGTTTGCCAGAAGACGCGGGCCTGTTTCTTACGACTGATTAGTCTATTTAGAGCAACTATACTACATTTTATCCTTCAAATATAGTCCATATTCAACAGGTCACAAGCCTTACAGTTTGCCTGATAATAAAAAATGCGGAAGTCTTCTTTGATGAATAGAAGGCTTCCGCTTTTTTCAGTTAAAGGAATTACTTTTATTTAAGAAGAAAAGCAGCCGTTTCGTATGGCCCCAGTTTAAACTCTTTTTCCAGCTTTCTCTCACTGCCGTTTCCTATCAGGTACGACGCATCCATATTCAGCAGCTCATCCGGGATAGTGATCGTGTCGTCTTCTCCGTAAAAGTGGTTCAGCACCAGCAGCTTCTCGCCTTCGTATTCACGAACGTAAGCAAATATACTGGGGTGTTCCAGCTCCAACACGTCATAAGACCCTTCCTGAATGATCGGAATGTCCTTACGCAGACGGATTAACGTTTTGTAGTAGTCACGGATCGCCTGGCTGACATCAGTGTTTTCTGTATTGATATTTTTATAATTGTCAGCCACCTTCAGCCATGGTTCAGCGTCCGAAAAACCGGCGTTTTTTGAATCGTCCCACTGCATCGGTGTACGGGAATTGTCACGTGATTTCTCTTTGATGATGGCCATGGCTTCATCATGAGAAATCCCGTCTTCCCGCATCTTCTTGTATGCATTATGCGTTTCGATATCGACATACTCGTCCAAGTCCTCGTAGTTAGGATTGGTCATGCCGATCTCTTCACCCTGATAGATATACGGTGTCCCTCGAAGCAGATGAATAGTCTGTGCCAGCATCGTACTGGTTTCAACTGGATAATTCTCTACATCCCCAAAACGACTGTTGGCACGCGGCTGGTCGTGGTTGTTCCAAAACAGTGCATTCCAGCCTCCTCCTTCAACCATGCCTTCCTGCCATTCATGCAGGATCTTTTTCAGTTCAATAAAGTCAAAAGGCATTATTGACCATTTCTCACCGTCTTTATAATCGACTTTCAGATGGTGGAAACTGAAGATCATGGACAATTCATTACGCTCAGGATTTGAATATTTCACACCGTTTTCTACAGTGGTCGAACTCATTTCTCCAACAGTCACGATATCCTCATACCTGCCGAATGTTTCCTTGTTCAACTCCTGTATATAGTCATGGACGATCGGTGTATCTGTGTAATGGGACTTACCGACGCCGTCTTCAGCATCTTCAAGAATTTCATCTTTTCCAATTACATTAATGACATCGAAGCGGAGGCCTTTGACCCCTTTTTCCAGCCAGAAGTTGACGACTTTATATAATTCTTCTCTGACTTCAGGGTTACGCCAGTTCAGGTCAGCTTGGGTCACATCATACAGGTGAAGGTAGTACTTGTCTGTATCACCAAATTTGGACCAGGCTTTCCCTCCAAACTTGGACTCCCAGTTCGTCGGCAAGCTGCCGTCTTCCTGCAGTTCTCTTAAAATATAATAATCCTGATATTTCTTGTCTCCAGCTAACGCTTTCTGGAACCACTCATGCTCAGTTGACGTATGGTTCAATACCATATCGAGCATCAAGTCGATGCCGTACGAATTAGCTTCCGAAATCAATCCATCGAAGTCATCCCACGTCCCGAATATTGGGTCTATGGAAGTATAATCGGCCACGTCGTATCCATTGTCGTTTTGAGGAGATTTATAGAACGGGTTCAGCCAGAGCATGTCTATGCCCAGATCCGCTAGATAAGGCAGTTTCTCCTTTATTCCGTTCAGGTCTCCTATGCCGTTGCTGCTGGTATCTTTAAATGATTTAGGATACGCCTGGTAAATGACTTTATCATGAAATGTACTCATATCTTTCGTCCTTTCCAATTTTATTCTTAACATAGGAAAAAGGGCATTCCGTCAGATGTTCTTTTTCCAGTTTTATCGACCAGAATCAAAGAATATCAGGAAACACCCTTCCTCCATAGAGTAATGACACTTTAAGTTTATTCAATTATGTGAAGCGAAACAATCGATACGCCTCTTAGTTACCCAGTTTTGGAATTGGCAGATGATCATTTTCCCATTTAGTCAGGATATTGTTTTTCTCAAAAACAACAACTAGTACAATAGGAACTACGATAGCAATTGCCATAGCGATCAAGAAACCAATCCAATACTCAGGAATGATTGATAGGATTCCTGGAAGACCCCCAACACCAATGTTGAAAGATGCCACATTTAAGGCTACGGAAGTCATTCCCGCAAAAGCGGATCCGATCATGCCTGCAACGAATGGATACACGTATTTGATGTTGATACCGAACAGAGCCGGTTCTGTTACACCAAGATAAGCCGATATCATTGCTGGGATAGAGATCTGCTGTTCTTTCTCATTCCCACGGTGCAGCCAGATGATACCTAATACAGCTGAACCTTGAGCAATATTTGATAGAGCAATCATTGGCCATAGAATGGTCTGATCGAAATCTGCAACCAACTGAAGATCGATCGCATTAGTCATGTGGTGCAGTCCAGTAATTACGAGCGGTGCATACAATCCACCAAAGATAAATCCGAAGACCCAGTTGAATGTACCTGTCAGTCCCCATTGAACGACCTGAGATAGCCAGATGCCCAACTGCCATCCAATCGGTCCGACAACTGCATGAGCGACAAATACTGTTGGTATTAAAGCGAATAATGGAACAAAAATCATTGAGATGGCTTCAGGTATGAACTTTCTCAGCCATTTTTCAAGATAGGCGAGCAGGAACCCTGCCATCATGGCCGGAATAACTTGAGCCTGATACCCGATCATATCCAGCTGGAAGAATCCAAAGTCCCACTGGTTTACATCCCCTGCTAAAATATCCTGTACACCGAAAGCATTAAGCAGCTGTGGTGACACTAATGTGATACCTAAAACAATACCCAGAATCTGAGTCGTCCCCATCTTACGCGTCACACTCCATGTGATACCGACAGGCAGGAAGTGGAATATCGCTTCTCCCGGCAGCCATAGAAAGGCATTGACTCCGCTCCAGAACTGCGATGTTTCGACAATTGTCTGGCCACCAAGGGCACCGAATTCTACTGCTTCCAATACGTTTCTGAAACCTAAGATCAAACCACCGATAATAATTGCTGGAATTAATGGGGTGAAAATTTCTGCCAGTGCCGCCATCAGACGCTGCAGGCTGTTCATGTTCTGTTTCCCTGCACTTTTCACGTCATCTTTAGACACACCCTCAAGTCCCGAAATTGCTGAGAACTCGTTGTAAAAATCTGCTACTCTGTTCCCGATGATAACCTGGAACTGACCTGCCTGGGTGAATGTTCCTTTAACAGACGGGATATCTTCAATTCTATCCTTATCCGCTTCTGAGGGATCATCCAGTACAAATCGCATACGTGTAGCACAGTGCGTGACGGCATTGACGTTTTCTTTACCGCCTATTGCATCCAGCAACTCCTGTGCATCTTGTTTGAAATCTGCCACTTTTATTTCCTCCTTTATCTTAACTTGTATATACAAGTTGTTTGCATTTTTACTATACTTTACTGAATCAAAAAATGCAAGCGTTTCATTTTACTTTTTTTATTTTTTCATATCCTCTCCTTTCTCTAATTTCAGCTCACTCAATCCTTATAGTTATTTTACCACTGAACCATTCTCCTCTAATAATAAAAGCCCTTACCCGTTTTCAATACTTAATAAAAAAACAGACCCATCATTTGGCCTGTTTCTCTACGTTCAAACATTCAATTTTCAGTTCTGCCACAACCGTCTCATATCTCCTATCAGATAAAGAGAGCCGAATACAATCACTTTGCGGTTGAGGTAGGACTGACTTTTCAACTCAACAATCAGCTCGTCTACAGATTTAAAAGCTTGAGCATCCTGTCCCTTATCTTTCAGCCATTCAGCTGTAGTTTCTGCATCAAATCCTCTATAAGGGTCCGGAGAAACGGTCAGGACTTTTTCTGCATAGGGCAGCATCTGTTCAATCATTTCCTTGTATGCCTTGTCTTTCATCATACCTACCACAAAAATTAGTTGTTCATCCGGAAAAAGGTAACCGATGTTTTCTCTTAATGCAGCTACTCCCTCTGGATTATGAGCACCGTCGATCAGGATAGTCGGGTGTTCGCTGATTTTTTCCATGCGTCCGGGCCAGGCAGCCAGCTCCAGCCCTCTTCTAATATGCTCAGAGGTAATAGCAAAACCTCTCTGTTCAAGTACCTGCGCGGCTTCGACAACCAATACTGCATTTGTGATCTGGTGTCTCCCTAATAAATGGATTACAAGCCCATCCATCTCTTTATACGAGAACGAACTGTAAATGTCGGTCATACTGACAGAGGATATATGATTTGGAGTGACTCTGATCATATCAGCCTGCACATCCTCTGCTTTCCTGCTGATGACTGCATCCACTTCTTCAGACATTTCCGGGAAGACGACCAAACCGTTCGATTTAATGATTCCGGCTTTTTCTGCTGCAATCTGTTCGATCGTGTCTCCAAGAACTTTCATATGATCATACCCGATCGATGTGATAATAGAAGCTTCTGATGAGCTGACCACATTCGTTGCATCCAGTCTTCCTCCGATTCCGGTTTCCAGAATGACCAGCTCACACCCACAGACTGAAAAATGCAGCAGAGCTACCGCCGACAGAATTTCAAACGAATAAAGACGTTCTCCCGTTTCTTCCTCCACTTGTTCAACAAAAGGAGCTACTTTTTCGGTGGCTTCAATAAATACGTCGTCAGTGATCATCTGCCCTGAAATTTTAATGCGTTCATTGATAGATTCCAGATGCGGAGAGGTATAGACGCCTGACTTGATCCCCGCTTGACTGAGTATCGATGACAAAAAGGCGCTGACTGAACCTTTTCCGTTTGTGCCGGCGATATGAACGACCCGCAGGCTGTCCTGTGGATTACCCAATTTACTCATCAACAGACGCATTCTATTAAGATTTTCTTTCTGACCTGTTCCCCTATTCGTATTGACCAGCTCGATCACTTCAGTCATATTCATTCTTATTGTCCTCCTGTTTATTAATTCTGTCTTTTTATTGAGAGCGTAAGTTTGCCAGTTGCAATTCTGGCAACAATCCCCTATACTTACAGTAAGATTTCAACCCAACCTCATGCTTATCACTCAACTCTCACCGTTTATAAGCACTCTCACGTGCTGGTCTCACAACCATTTCTGACCCGACTAAACTTGCCTTCACCATTTTATTCTTTTCACCCATCAATTTCAATCTAACCAATACAGTCTTTTCTTAACCCATGGTTTACTTCATATGTATCTCTTATTTCATGTCTGATTTCCCACTACTTTTCTTTACCCTCTTTCTAAACTTGAACCTCCAGCAAGGATTTAATTATCTCAATTATTTAATCCCCACACCCACCAGACTCATTAACAGATTCCCGTATTCTATTTTACCTTGGCTGAAGTCAGAGACTCTTTTCCTTGCTCTAATGCCCTAACTTACGACATAGTGAAGAACGAGCCTGCGTTTGGGACCGCAGGCTCGTTTGTTTTGTCTATTAAATTTTAAACTGATTGTCCTTTGAAGGTTCGACCACTAAGTAACGGTGCGGCTCTTTCCCTTCAGAATGAGTCTGTACGCCTTTATGCTGGTTGAGGTAACGATGAATCTGTTTTCTCTCATGTGCCGGCATAGGCTCCAGAATAACTGGACGTTTGGTCTTCTTTACTTTTTCAGCTGTACGGTAAGCCAGTTGTTCGACAGTTTTCTGACGACGGTCACGATAATTCTCAGCATCTACTTTAGCAAACAGTTTATTGTCTGCTTCCTGATGAAGCTGAACTTGCGCAAGTGTCTGTAAGCTGTTGAGCACTTTTCCGTGTCGCCCGATGATCAGACCGGCATCTTCTGTGTCAATGATGTACTGAACGCGACGATCTGTTCTATTAATGGTAACAGACACATCATCAACACCCATCTTATCTGCGATACGTTTGATATAGTCAGCCACATTTTGAATAGCTGCCTCGTCTTTTTCATTCAGTTCGATGATTTTCTTTTCTTCCGGCTCAGGTTTTTTCATTGTGCCTTCTACTTTTTCTTCATCATCTGCACGTACAGGATGAGTCGTATCGGTTTCTTCAACACCTTCTTCGACCGGATCAGTCGACTCCTCTAGTGAACTGACCTTATCATCTGGTTCAGCTGCTTCTTTGATTTCTGGCTCGATCGTAGATGGCTCTTTCTCTCCAAGCAGGATTTCTTTAGAGACGAGATCTTCCACCGGATTCTTTGCATTTTTTCTTTTGACAACGACCACTGCATCTTTCTGTCCAATACCCAAGAAGCCTTTTTTTGATTCCTGTGAAATAGTAATATCCGCATTATCTCGCTTGATGCCTAATGCTTTAAGTCCTTTGTCAATCGCTTCTTCAGTGGTTGGCGCCTGTGCTGTGTATTTATCCTTCATAAACGCTATCCTCCATTCACAATCTCTGTTTCTCCTTTATTTTAACAAATTCGAAACAATAAGTCAGAAGATTTTTATTTTTTCACATTACGTCCGTACTTCTGAGCCCTCTTGATTGCCCGTTTTCTCTGACGTTCCGCTTCTCTTTCCTGAGCCTCTTTGTCAGCCCGCTCTTTTCTGATCTTGAACGGATTCTGGAAGAGAAGTGTCTGTACTACTGAAAATCCATTAGATACAGTAAAGTATAATGCTAGAGCACTTGAAAGACGGAAGGTAATGAAGACGATGAATAACGGCATAACGTATGTCATCACTTTGTTTCCTTCAGTCGCGCGTCCCATACTCATCAATACCGAATGTCCAAGGG
Source organism: Alkalibacterium sp. m-11 (assembly GCF_054658155.1). Classification (NCBI taxonomy): domain Bacteria; kingdom Bacillati; phylum Bacillota; class Bacilli; order Lactobacillales; family Carnobacteriaceae; genus Alkalibacterium; species Alkalibacterium sp. m-11. Next base: position 33,078 of record NZ_BAAGIR010000005.1, on the reverse strand, counting down.
TGAATACCCCTGCCAGTATAGGTAAGATGAAATACGGATCGGGTTGACCTAAGTTGACCCACAGGAAGTCGCCCGTAGCCAGGATAGGTGTACGGTTAACTGCCTGATAAAGGGCAATGAATACCGGCATCTGAATCAGCATCGGCAGACAGCCCATATATGGGTTTACTCCTGCTTCACTATAAAGGCGCTGCTGCTCTTCTTTCAGCTTTTCCTGTGTCTCAGCATCTCGAGCTGAATACTTTGACTTCAACTCTTCCATCTGAGGACTAATGTCATTCATCTGCTGCATATTTTTCTGCTGAAAATGCGTGAACGGGATCAGCATTGCACGAATGATGACTGTAACAATAATGATTCCTATTCCATAGTTTTCACCGAAGAGATTCGATACCCAGATAATCGCACGGGCGAAGTTATATATAATGACACCTTCCCAGATCCCCGTACTCTCTGCAGAAACTGGATCCGTTCCACAGGCAGATAAAAATACAACTAAAGCAAGCATACTGACTGCAAGGAGCAATCGCTTACGTTTTCTTAAAAAATTCAATCATGTTCCCTCTCTTCTTCTACTAATAACTAAAATCTTCTAATTACATCTATTTTGAAAGTCGAAGCATATCCGGTTCACTGCATAGTACTAAACAAATAAACCAGCTTTCTTCATAACATGCAGCAGACTTTTTTTCATCTCATTAAAAGACATCTGCTTTGTCGGCTGTCTTGCGATCACAACAAAGTCGACATCAGGTCTGATCAGGTCTTCATGATCCATTTCAATAAGCACGTGCCTGATTTTTCTTTTGATCTCATTTCTTTTGACCGCATTTCCAAGTTTCTTCCCTACGGAAAGCCCGACACGAAAATGAGACTGGTTTTCTTTGTTTAAAGAGTAAACAACAAACTGCCTGTTAGCCATGGATTCACCCTGATGAAAGACCTTTTGAAAATCTGCTTCCTTTTTTACTCGATAAGCTTTCTTCATTCCTGTCCCATCTTTCTAAGCTAAGCATTGATTAAATAGAAAAGCTTCACGTGCCGTTAAGCCTCGACAAGAAAATACCTTAGTATCTGTTTGAGGTTCAGCTCTTACAGATATACTTGAGATCGCCGGAGCGATAGCGAGTAGAGGAAATTTGCCCTGAATGAGCATCCTGCGCAATGGGTAAATTTATCTTTTTCTCGAGAGGCTGGCACGTTAAGCTAGACATCATTCGATTTGAAACAATTCGACATTAAATAAAAAAAGGCAACGTGCTCTCACTATAGCTATCAGTAAGAAGCTCCCGTCGCCTGTCGTCATTAAGCTGAAATTCTTTTTCTTCCCTTACGACGTCTGTTTTTTAATACTCTACGTCCGTTTTTTGTACTCATACGTTTACGGAATCCATGTACTTTTTGACGCTTACGTTTTTTGGGTTGATATGTTAGTCCTTGTGCCATTGAGAAACACCTCCTGAATCTTTCCTTTGTCCTCTGACTTATCAATAAGCATAAAGTTAGTGACTGCATTAATATCTAGACAGACTATGTTATTTTAGAAAACATCTGACCATTTGTCAAGTATTTCTGAGCAATTGCTGCTTTATATAAGATATAATAATCATTTTTTTCCACACATTTATGTCACACATTCAGATTTTTGCCAGCTAATTATACAGATTATTTGTCCACAGCCTCTTGATACCGTTCATCCACACAATAGTAACCCACATCACTTTCAACAGGTTTTCCACAGTTCCACAGTGTGTTTATAAGAGTCATGCACAGTCAGATACAACTTGTGTATAACTCTTATTTAAGCTGGTATATCAGTCTTGATTATGTAATAGTTATCCACATTTCCTGTAAAAAAGTATAGCTTTATTTTCAGTTATTCACAGTCGGATCAAGTCTGTGGATATCTTTTTGTACATCCTGGGGAAAGATTATCAACAAATAAAACCTATTGTGGAAAACTTAAATCATACATGATAAACTGTAAAAAGCATCTTATCGGCGAGGAGGAAAAAAATGGACGATTTACAGTCAACATGGAGTTATCTACAGGAAAAATTTAAAGAAACCTTGTCAAAAGTCAGTTACGACACTTGGATACATAGTGCTAACCTCGTCCGGATAACGAATAATTCAGTCACGATCGAAGTGCCTTCTACATTACATAAAGAGTATTGGAAGAATAATCTCTCGACTAGAGTCGTTGAATATCTTTATGAATTTCTGGGACGTGAAATCTCTCCTTTATTTGTCACAGCAGAGGAGCAGGCAGCCCATGAGGAACAGGAAGACACACAGACTGTTCAGGCTTTCGAAACTCAACCCGTTTCAAGTACATTGAACAGTAAATATACCTTTGATACGTTTGTCATCGGAAAAGGCAATCAGATGGCCCATGCTGCTGCCTTAGTCGTTGCTGAAGAACCTGGTACGATCTATAATCCGCTGTTCTTTTACGGAGGCGTTGGATTAGGAAAAACACACCTGATGCATGCGATCGGCCACCAGTACCTTCAGATCAACCCTAATGCAAAGATCAAATATGTATCGAGTGAAAATTTTGCGAATGATTTCATCAATTCGATCCAGAACAGAACTCAGGAAAAATTCCGTCAGCAGTACCGTAATGTGGACTTATTATTAGTAGACGATATTCAATTCTTTGCTGACAAGGAAGGGACTCAAGAAGAGTTCTTCCATACATTCAATGCCTTGTATGACGACCGGAAACAGATCGTACTGACAAGTGACCGGCTGCCAAACGAAATTCCTAAACTCCAGGAACGTCTGGTATCACGCTTCGCATGGGGATTATCTGTAGACATTACCCCACCAGATCTGGAAACCCGTATCGCGATTTTACGTAAGAAAGCCAACGCAGAAGGTCTGGAAATACCAAACGACACTTTAAGCTATATTGCCGGACAGATTGATTCGAATATCAGGGAACTTGAAGGTGCCCTTGTCCGCGTACAGGCTTATTCAGCAATCCAGCGCAATGACATCACGACCAGTCTGGCTGCCGATGCACTGAAAAGCATGGTCAAGAATGATTCCAAGCAGAATGTGTCGATTGCTTCCATTCAGCAGAAAGTCTGCAAGTACTATCAGATTTCTCTCGCTGACTTGAAAGGGAAGAAACGGGTCAGACAGATTGTTTTACCCAGACAGATCGCTATGTATCTCTCACGAGAACTGACCAGCACGTCACTTCCTAAAATTGGAAAAGAATTCGGCGGCAAAGATCATACTACGGTCATTCATGCTCATGAAAAGATTAAGAAAGCTCTTAATGAAGAAAACGACAGCGAATTGAGAGACCAGATCGAAGAAATCAAGAAAAGTCTCTAATCGCTCTTGTGGATAAAGTCTCAAGTCATGCACATCTTTATTCACAACTTATCCACAAGTGGAAAACCTTCTGTTCCAGATGAAATTTACGTTTTCCACAGTATACACAGGCCCTACTACTATTACTAAGAATTTATTTACTATATAATTATAAACGGGTACTCAATTTATTATTGGAGGATGCATATGAAATTTACAGTTAATCGATCAGCGTTTTTAAAAAAATTAAAAGATGTTCAACTCGCTGTATCATCTAGATCAACTATTCCCATTCTTACAGGAATTAAACTTATTGCTTCAGAAGAAGGGATTCAACTGACAGGCAGCAACTCTGATATTTCTATTGAAACGTTCGTCAGAAAATCAGATGAACAGTCTGGTCTGACTATAGAAGAAGAAGGTCAGATCGTGCTTCAGCCTGCACGTTTCTTCAGTGATATCGTCAATAAACTGCCAGATGAAACCTTTACTGTTGAAGTGAAAGACAGAGTTCAGACAGCTATCACGTCTGCATCATCTTCTTTTATCATTAACGGACTGGATGCTGCTAACTATCCGCATCTCCCGGAAATCGATACGACCCAGTCATTTACACTTCCGGTCAACTTACTTAAAAAAATCATTAAACAGACAGTTATTGCCGTATCAACTCACGAAAGTCGTCCGATCCTGACAGGTATTCACCTGACAATCAGTGACGGCAAGCTTAAAGCTGTTGCTACAGACAGTCACCGATTAAGTCAGCGTGTCATTCCTGTTGAAGGAACTGAAAGCCTGTCTTACAATCTGGTCATTCCTGGTAAGAGCCTTCAGGAACTGACTCGACTGCTCGACGACAGCCTGGATGAAATAGAAGTAGCGATCGCTGAGAACCAGATCCTCTTCAAGACCGAAGATACTTTGTTCTACTCAAGACTGCTTGAAGGAAATTATCCGGACACGGACCGTCTGATTCCTGATAGTTCAGCTACAGAAGTGACTTTGGAAGCACAGATTCTTCTTGGAGCAGTGGAAAGAGCCTCTCTTCTTTCCCACGAAGGTAAAAATAACGTCGTTAAACTCTCTGTGAAAGATGATACTGTAGAAATCACCGGTAATTCTCCAGAAGTCGGGCGAGTAAACGAACAGGTCACCACTCAGTCAATTTCCGGTGAAGAAATGGAGATTTCTTTCAATCCGGACTATCTGAAAGCTGCTTTGACAACTTTTGGGCCTGTGGATATCACACTTAAGCTGATTTCTACCTTGCGTCCATTTGTTCTGGTTCCAAGTGAAGACAAGAATGAATTCATTCAGCTGATCACACCGATCCGTACATCCACATAAAATGAATATAAAGTGAATAAAGCTGAAAAGACCCAATGCTGTCGGGTCTTTTTTTGTTATATAACAGGCAAATTTGCTCTTATGCGGATCGTTCTAGAAGAGAAGGAGTGACGATTGAAGTAAAATGCCAGTTATTTGGCTTCAAGTGTCCACTCGCCATGATTAGTCATCTGAGTGGGCAGAAGTTGGCAGATCTATGCCCACCCGGAGCAGTAGATTCGGATGAGTGGACAATAATTCAATAATCTCTGTCTACCCAAATGAATTGATCGGTTGAGTGGTCAATAATGTCTCACTTAATGACTACTCAACTTTAAAGTGGCTCTCGAGCTGGATAAAGTACCAGCTAGTCGGTCAAATAAAGGAATTTTCCGCAATTTTGACTCTTATTTTAAAATTGAACGATCTATTGCTGGCTCTCAGATACATATTCCCCTTAAATAAGCCAAAAATTTAAATATAAAGACTCTAAGCGAATTTGAATAAAAAAGAAGGATTTGTCATTTTACCCTTAAAATCGATGAGAACGGATTTTTTCCCATAAAAATTTGTTTCACACTCCAAAATAAGGTATAATATAAGAAGAGAAATTATGCAGAACGTGGATGATCTGATCCGCGTCTTTGCTTTTTAAAGGAGCCAATTATAGTGCCGGAAATAATACAAATCAATCAATCAGTCATTACACTGGGACAATTTCTGAAGCATGCGACAATCATATCAAGCGGAGGAATGGCCAAGCCTTTCCTGATGGACTATACCGTCTGGGTCAATGATGAAGCGGATAACCGCCGCGGCCGCAAACTGCATCCTGGAGATGTCATCAAGGTGGAAGGCTTCGGGACCTATCTTTTAGAATCAGCTCAAAATGAGGATAACTGATGTATTTAAAGAAACTGACGTTGAAGGGTTACCGCAACTATTCTGATGCAGAGGTAACTTTTTCCAACCAGATCAACGTCTTTTTGGGCGAAAATGCTCAAGGAAAAACGAATATCATGGAAAGTATTTATGTGCTGGCTATGACGAGGAGCCACCGGACATCCAACGATAAAGAGCTGATCGGATGGGATCAGGATTTTGCCCGGGTAGCCGGAACGGTCGAGAAATCAAGCGGAGAGTATCCTCTTGAAATCATCCTCTCAAAAAAAGGGAAGAGGGCAAAGCTTAATCATCTTGAGCAGAAGAAACTCAGCCGCTATATCGGACATCTGAATGTAATTTTGTTTGCTCCGGAAGACCTGTCTCTCGTCAAAGGATCCCCTTCTGTGAGACGGAAGTTTCTGGATATGGAAATGGGTCAGATGAGTTCCATTTATCTGTATCACCTCGTTGAGTACCAGAAAGTCCTGAAACAGCGTAATGCTTACTTAAAACAGCATAGAAAAAGCGGAAAACTGGACCAGACCTATTTAAGTATCCTGAATGAACAGCTGGCGGCCGAAGGGGCTGAACTGCTTGCTCAGCGCTTTTCCTTCACGAGACGACTGGAGAACTGGGCACGCCCCATTCATTCAGATATCTCTCAGGGTAAAGAAACGCTGACGCTGGAGTATGCCTCTTCTTTTTCTGTGACATCAGAAACGGATAAAAAGCAGCTGATGAACGATCTGCTAAAGCAGTATAAAAAGCATGAGCAGAGAGAGAAGGAACAGGGTACGACGCTCTACGGTCCTCATCGGGACGACATCCGTTTCTTCGTCAATGAGAAGAATATTCAGACGTACGGGTCCCAGGGACAGCAGCGGACAACTGCGCTGAGTCTAAAACTGGCTGAAATTGAATTAATGAACGAGATGACGGGGGAGTACCCCGTTTTATTATTGGACGATGTACTGAGTGAACTGGACGATGAGCGACAGACTCATCTACTGAAAACCATACAAGATAAAGTCCAGACCTTTCTGACAACGACAAGTCTGGACGGCGTGAAAAAAGAATTGCTTCATCATCCGCGCATCTTCAATGTGCGCAGTGGTCAAATCGAAATGGAGAGTGAATAGAGTGGCAGACGAACAATTGACACCTAAAGAAGTAGTAGAATTAAGAGAAGAGTATGATGCGAGTCAGATCCAGGTCCTTGAAGGTCTGGAAGCCGTCCGTAAGCGACCAGGGATGTATATCGGATCGACAAGTTCTGAAGGACTCCATCACCTGGTATGGGAAATCGTAGATAACTCTATTGACGAAGCGATGGCTGGGCATGCTGAAAACATCGAAGTTATTATTGAACCGGGCAATCTGATTGTGGTCAAGGATGACGGTCGTGGAATCCCGATCGATATCCAGGCGAAAACTGGCCGACCGGCTGTTGAGACCGTCTTTACGATCCTTCACGCAGGAGGTAAATTCGGTGGCGGCGGGTATAAAGTTTCCGGTGGACTTCACGGGGTAGGCTCATCCGTTGTTAATGCGTTGTCAGAATTCCTTGAAGTGGATGTTCATAAAAATGGCAAGGTCTATAATCAGCGTTATGAGCGCGGTGCGGTCATGTACGACTTGAAAGAAATCGGTACGACAGACAAGTCCGGTACAGTGGTCCGTTTCAAGGCAGACGCTGAAATCTTCCAAGAAACAACAGTCTACGACTTCAATAAACTGGCTACCCGTATCAGAGAATTGGCTTTCCTGAACCGCGGTCTGTCGATTTCAATCGAAGACCAGAGAGATGCTGAACCGGTCCGTCTCGAGTATCAGTACGACGGCGGAATCAAGAGCTATGTCGAGTACCTTAACCAGAGCAAGACGGTTCTCTATGAAGAGCCTATCTATCTGGAAGACGAGCAGGACGGCATTGCTGTTGAGGTTGCTCTTCAGCATACAGACGGCTATCACATGAACATCATGAGTTTTGCCAATAACATCCACACCTATGAAGGGGGGATGCACGAATCAGGTTTCAAGACATCATTGACGCGGATCATCAATGATTACGCTCGTCGAAACAAATTCATCAAGGAAAACGAGGACAATGTCAGCGGGGAAGACGTGAGAGAAGGTCTGACCGTCGTATTAAGCATCAAGCACCCGGATCCTCAATTTGAAGGGCAGACGAAGACCAAACTGGGTAATTCTGAAGTCCGTACGATCACGGACCGTCTGTTCAGTGAGCATTTCGAACGCTTCCTGATGGAAAATCCACAGACTGCTAAGAAAATCGTTGAAAAAGCACTGCTTGCGGCTAAAGCCAGACTGGCAGCCAAGCGGGCAAGAGAAGTAACGCGTAAGAAAAATGGACTGGAGATCAGCAATCTTCCAGGCAAGCTGGCGGACTGTTCGTCAAAAGACCCGGAAAAATCTGAAATTTTCATCGTTGAGGGAGACTCTGCCGGTGGATCAGCCAAGCAGGGACGGTCTCGTCTGTTCCAGGCTATTCTGCCTATTCGAGGGAAGATCCTGAATGTGGAAAAAGCGTCTCTAGACAGAATCCTTGCCAACGAAGAAATCCGTTCGCTCTTTACTGCTATGGGAACGGGATTTGGAGAAGAATTTGAAGTTGAAAAAGCCCGTTACCATAAACTGATCATCATGACCGATGCGGACGTCGACGGTGCGCACATTCGTACGCTTCTTCTGACGCTGTTTTACCGTTATATGCGTCCAGTTGTCGAAGCAGGATTCGTTTATATTGCCCAGCCTCCTCTGTATCAAGTTAAACAGGGCAAAAAAGAGGTCTACCTTGATTCTGATAAGGAATTGGAGGAATACCTTAAAGAGATCCCGGCGACGCCTAAGCCATCAATTCAGCGTTATAAAGGACTAGGGGAAATGGATGCCGAACAACTATGGGAAACGACAATGAATCCAGAAAACAGACGTCTACTTCAGGTCACTGTTGATGACGCAATCGAAGCCGATCTGATCTTTGATATGCTGATGGGCGAAAAAGTCGAACCAAGACGCGACTTTATCGAAGAAAATGCTCAGTACGTTCAGAATATCGACATTTAATACCTGCCTACCAGAAAAGAGCACTGAGGGAGTTTAAGGAGGAAGAAAGACTTGGCTGAAGAAAGAGAAGCACGAATGGACAAAATCAATCTATCGAGTGAAATGAGAAAGTCGTTTCTCGATTATGCAATGAGCGTAATCGTGTCACGTGCCCTGCCGGATGTACGTGATGGATTGAAACCTGTACACCGCCGTATTCTGTACGGCATGAATGAACTGGGCATGACGCCTGACAAAGCTTACAAGAAATCAGCTCGTATCGTCGGAGACGTTATGGGTAAATACCACCCGCACGGGGATTCTGCCATCTATGAATCGATGGTCCGTATGTCGCAGGACTTCAGTTTCCGTAACCCTCTAATCGATGGACACGGAAACTTTGGTTCCGTCGATGGAGACAGCGCGGCAGCTATGCGTTACACAGAAGCAAGAATGAGTAAGATCGCTATGGAAATGCTTCGGGACATCAACAAAGATACAGTGGATTATCACGACAACTATGATGGCTCAGAGAGAGAACCGAATGTTCTACCTGCGCGATTCCCGAACCTGTTAGTCAACGGGGCTTCCGGTATTGCAGTCGGTATGGCGACGAATATTCCTCCACATAATCTGCGAGAAGTTATCGCGGCCTGCCGTGTACTGATGGAGAACGAAGAAGCGACCATTGCCGATTTGATGGATGTACTGCCAGGGCCGGACTTTCCGACAGGCGCCATGGTCATGGGCAAGTCTGGGATAAGAAAAGCTTATGAAACCGGACGAGGATCGATCAAAATACGCGCGAAAGCACGTATCGAAGTTCAGCCCAATGGAAAAGAACGCATTATCGTAGACGAAATACCCTACCTGGTAAACAAAGCCAAGCTGGTTGAGCGTATTGCCGATCTGGCTAGAGATAAGCGAATTGAAGGTATTACTGATCTTAATGATGAATCCGACAGAGACGGCATGCGTGTCGTTATCGATGTCAGAAGAGATGTATCAGCGAGTGTCATACTGAACAATCTATATAAAATGACGCCTCTGCAGACATCTTTCGGGTTCAATATGCTGGCAATCGTTGACGGTATTCCTAAGACACTTGGATTAAAAGAGATTCTGACCGAGTACCTCAAGCACCAGCGAGTCGTCATTAGACGACGTACTGAATTTGACAAGAAAAAAGCGGAAGCCCGAGCTCACATTCTGGAAGGCTTGCGTATTGCTCTTGACCATATAGATGAAATCATATCGATCATCAGAGGATCACAGACAGGTGATGCAGCGAAACAGGCTATGATGGAGCGATTCGGTCTGAGTGATCGCCAGTCACAAGCCATTCTTGATATGAGGATGGTTCGTCTGACTGGTCTGGAACGCGAAAAAATCGAAGGCGAATATCAGGATCTTCTTGCAACGATCGAAGACTTGAAAGATATTCTTGCCAGACCGGAACGGGTCCACGAAATCATTGCGACTGAACTCGAAGAAATCGCAGAGAAGCACGGCGACGATCGACGAACAGAACTTCTTATAGGTGAAGCATTGAGTATTGAGGATGAAGACTTGATCGAAGAAGAAGAAATAGCAGTCACATTGTCTCATAACGGCTACATGAAGCGTATGGCGATCTCTGAATTCAAAGCTCAGAACCGTGGTGGACGTGGCGTTAAAGGGATGGGTACGAATACGGATGACTTCGTTGAGACTCTTCTAACCTGCTCGACTCATGATCTTCTGCTGTTCTTTACCAATACCGGTAAAGTCTACAAAGCAAAAGGCTATGAAGTCCCTGAATATGGACGCACAGCTAAAGGGATTCCTGCAATCAATTTCCTCGGAATCGAAAATGATGAGAAGATCCAGGCCATCATAAACACTCGAGGCGAAACAGATGAAAAAGATCAGCTGTTCTTTACTACTCGTCAAGGAACGGTCAAGCGTACAGCATTGTCTGACTTCGAAAATATCCGTACGAGCGGACTGAAGGCTATCGTTCTTAAAGATGATGATGAACTGATCAACGTATCGGTTACTCACGGCGACGACCACATCATTATTGGAACGAGACAGGGCTATGCTGTCAGTTTCCATGAGAATGAAGTCCGAAGCATGGGACGAGCGGCGTCTGGTGTCAGGGGAATCCGTTTGAGAGAAGATGACTATGTAGTGGGGACAGATATACTGGGTCCTGAGTCTGAAGTTCTGGTCATTACTGAGAATGGTTATGGAAAACGTACTGAAGCTTCAGAATACGCGATTCGCGGACGTGGAGGAAAAGGCGTCAAAACAGCCAACATCACGGAGAAAAATGGCCCACTGATCGGCTTGAAGACAGTGTCTGGAGAAGAAGATATCATGCTCATCACCACAAGTGGTGTAGTAATCCGATTCCATGCGAAAAACATCTCCAAAACCGGACGGGCTACTCAAGGGGTTCGCCTGATGAGACTTGAAGAAGGTAATTACGTCTCAACATTAGCTAAAGTTGAAGTGGAAGACGAAATAGAAGTGGACGAACCACTTAATGAGGAAGATAACGGCGAAGAAGTATCTGATCAAGAATCGTCTGAAAAAAGCTAAGCAGTTAAATAGACTTATGACGCATCCTGAATCCAGGGTGCGTTTTTTAGATACAGCAGTATAGGAGCGAAGAATCAATATCTAGATAAGTCAATGAGCAAAAAAATAGACAGCTGCTTAAGTAAAGCAACTGCCTGATGTTAAATTAGCTCGTTATTTTAGTCGACTGAGTTACACTCGTTCTCTTGCTGCGCGTACTTCCTGAATAGAAAGATGATCGTTTAAAAGAACATGAGTAGAGTCCAATTGCCCTTTTTGTTTAAGTCCAGAGTACCAGAAGAGACCGAGTAGTCCTATGGTAATAATCAGACCAATAATCAATGAAGGTGTGTAGTTTAGACCTAATCCGATTTGTTCATTGAGGATATAGACAGTTACAGCGTAGACCATGAATGAAGCTGGAACAAGAGTAACCAGATAGTTTTTACCTTTCAAAAATAGATAACGAGTCGAAACAAGTAAAGCTATGGCAGCTGTCGATTGATTAGCCCAGTTAAAGTAACGCCATAAGATGTTAAAGTCCATAAATGTCAGCATGATTGATAAAATAAAAATTGGGATAGTAATCATTAAACGTTTAGCAATTTCTTTTTGAGAGATATTCAAGTAATCGGCAATAATCATTCGCAGACTTCTAAATGCTGTATCTCCAGAAGTAATCGGTAAGACTATTACACCAAGTATTGCAAATGTACCACCGACAGCCCCCAAATAATGACGAGCAATCTGTTCAACCGCTAGAGAAGCTGTACCTTCTGCAATGACTCCACTTAAAACAGGAGCTTGATAGAAAGCCATAGCTGCGGCTGCCCAGATCATAGCGATAATTCCCTCGATAGTCATCATGCCATAAAAGACGAATCGGGCATCTGATTCACTATCGAGTGTACGGGATATGATTGGTGTTTGTGTAGCATGGAATCCTGACATAGCCCCACATGAAATCGTAAAGAAAATACCAGGGAATAGACTCACCCCACTAGGGTGTGTATTTCTCAGCGTAGTGAGAGTTAAGTTGGGAATAGATTCTCCTCTACCAAGCAATGAAATAAAAATCGCAAAGGTACTGATAATAAGCAGAGCACCAAAGAACGGATATATTTTTCCGATAAGTTTATCAATTGGCAGGAGAGTTGATAAAATATAATAAACAAATATAACTATGGTTAAAAGTCCAGCTCCCATCCATCCAGGCGTCAGATTAGCTAAGAGGTTCGCCGGTGATGTCACGAATACTGTACCTACTAAGAGAAGAAGTAAAGCAGCAAAGGCATTAACGACGTGCTTCATCATTTTTCCAAGATAACGTCCAGCCAGTTCGGGTAAGTGAGCCCCTTCATTACGAAGTGAGATCATTCCAAGCATGAAATCGTGGACGGCGCCGGCAAATATATTGCCGAAAATGATCCATATAAATGCTACCGGTCCGTATAAAGCCCCCATAATAGGTCCAAAAATAGGTCCTGTACCTGCAATGTTAAGCAGCTGAATAAGAGCATTTTTCCTTGTACCCATAACGACATAGTCATTACCATCTGCGAGTTCGAAGGCAGGAGTGGTACGCTTGTGCTCAATTCCGAAATTTTTCTCAATAAATTTACCGTAAAAAATATAACCCAATATAAGTGCTGTAATACCCAATATGAATGTTATCAACTTAAATACCTCCATTGCTTTAGTTTGTAAGCGGTTTATACATAGCTTACTATAATCGTCGTAATATAATACTAATTTTTCATTATAATTAAATGAGAAATAGGTTAGGAGTGATAAAGGCAGTAGATACAGTAGATACTTACATTAAACCTCAATAAGGACTTGTTTTGTAAGTCGCTGTATGCTATAATATTTCGGAGTGAGTACTCTTAAATGAATACTCTCCTTGCTCTTTCAAATGAAAGGGCCAAAGACCATAAGGAGGTGACAGTCAAAGATGAGTCAAACAGCTAAGTACGAATTATTGTATATTATCCGTCCTGATCTTGATGAAGATGGAAAGAAAGCTCTTGTTGAGCGTTTCGAAACTATTCTTAAAGATAACGGTGCTGAAGTTACTGAATCAAAAGACTGGGCGAAACGTCGTTTTGCATATGAAATCAAAGGATACCGTGAAGGAACTTACCGTCTGGTAAACCTACAGTCCAATGATGCAGCTGCAATCAACGAATTTGAGCGCCTAGCTCGTATCAATGACGATATTCTTCGTCATATGATCGTACGTCTGGAAGACTAATTGTTTCACGTGAAACAATAAATATGATTGCCTTTTGATGAAAGGAGACCTTTGATTGATTAATAATGTCGTTTTAGTGGGAAGATTAACCAGAGATGCAGAATTGCGTTATACTGGAAGCGGGATTGCAGTAGCAACTTTTTCCGTAGCAGTAGAGCGTCCATTCACAAATGCTCAAGGAGAACGCGAGACGGACTTTGTAAACTGTGTTGCCTGGAGAAAGACAGCAGAAACAATTTCTAACTTTACTCGTAAGGGTTCGTTAGTAGGCGTGACTGGTCGTATCCAGACTCGTAATTATACGAACAACGAAGGAAGAAAAGTCTATGTAACAGAGATCGTTTGTGAGAATTTCCAGATGCTTGAACCGAAATCTGTCACTGAGAAACGTGCGCAGAATGATGGGTCATCAAATTATTCAAACAATAACAGCGGTAATTATTCTCAACAAAACAACCAGAATCAGGCTCCAAGAAATAATAATCAGAACAATTATGCTAACTTCGATGAAGATCCATTTGAAAGTAACAATGACTCCATCGATATCTCAGATGACGATTTACCATTTTGATTCAAGATAAAAGGAGGATTATAACATGGCTGGACGCAGAGGCGGAAGAAAACGCCGTAAGGTAGATTTCTTTGCAGCAAATCACATCGAATATATCGATTATAAAGATGTGGACTTGCTTAAACGTTTCATTTCAGACAGAGGTAAAATTTTACCACGTCGTGTAACTGGAACTTATGCAAAAAACCAACGTAAATTAACAAAAGCAATTAAACGTGCTCGTATCATGGGCTTGTTGCCATTTGTAACTGAAGATTAAACTAAATTAACATTATCGAGCTGTGACAGTGTAATAACTGTTGCAGCTCTTTCTTTTCTTGTTTTTTTCGTTGGCATAAGTTGTTTCACGTGAAACACATTCTCGTCAAATGCTTATCACATATAGAATAGATGGGCGAAAGATGATAGAATAAAGGAAAATGGGCTAAAAGGAGAAACTATGAACAATAAATTGAAGGAAGACAGTCTTCCAAAGTTTCTGAAAGACCCGTCATTACGTCTGATTATATTTTTTGCCCTTGCCATACAATTGATTATGACGCTAATGAGTTTTATCGCGTATCTGTGGCTTGGAGCAATCATGCTGGTTCTCTTTGTCATTACTCTAATAGTTTTCTGGCGTATAGGGAATATCTATATAAAAGAGCTCAATGAATACATCAAGAATCTTTCTTACCGAATTAAGCGTGGTGAGCAGGAAGCTCTGATTAAGATGCCTATTGGAATCCTTTTATTGAATGAAAAGAATCAGGTCGAGTGGTTGAACCCCTATATGCAGACACAGTTGGCAAAGACTGATAATGTTCTGGGTGAGACACTTGAAGAAATCCATGAAGAATTATTCGACTGTTACAGCGATTCATCGAACCACAATAATCTGATTGAATGGGAAAATAAAATCTACCAGGTTACTGTTCAGAAAGACATCCATGCGATTTATCTTATGGATATTACTGAATATGCCACGATTAAGGAAAAGTATGAAGATGCCCGTGCAGTTGTCGGCTGGTTATTTCTGGATAACTATGACGAAATTACTCAAGGGCTTGATGACAGAGGCGTATCTGGATTCGACAGCATGCTGACCACATATTTCTCAAACTGGGGCAGGCAGCACGGAATATTCTATAAGCGGATATCTTCAGATCGTTACTTCCTCTTACTGAACAGAAAAGAACTGGAACGTCTTGAAAAAGAGAAGTTCAATATTATTGATAATATCCGAGATCGCACATCCAAAAGGAACTTGCCGTTAACAATCAGCTTGGGACTTTCCTACGGGGATGCTACCTTTGACAAGCTGGCAGACCTTGCGCAAAGTAATCTTGATTTGGCTTTAGGCCGAGGTGGAGATCAGGCAATAGTGAAAGCTGTAGATGAAGAACCCAGATACTATGGGGGCAAGACAAATCCTATGGAAAAACGGACCCGTGTCCGGTCGCGCATGATCAGTCAGGCCATGCAGAAACTGATGAACGATAGTGAACAGATATTCGTCATGGGACACAAGAATCCCGACCTAGACGCTATAGGATCTTCGTTGGGCGTTGCCAGGATAGCAATGATGCTTAAGAAAACGGTATACGTCGTAGTAGATCAGGGTGACTTAAGTGATGATGTAGCCAAACTGATGAGCGAGATTCAGAAACACGAGCAGGTGAAGAAGAACATCATTTCTCCTGCCGATGCCGAGAAGCGGATAGGTCCCAATGATCTGGTCGTACTGGTCGATCATCACAAACCTGTGCTCTCAATTGCACCGAACCTGCTTAAGAAAACTAAGAAGAATATGGTTATCGACCATCACAGAAGAGGAGAAGAATTTACAGAGAATCCACTTCTTGTTTATATTGAACCATATGCTTCATCAACAGCTGAACTGATCACTGAATTGTTTGAGTATGTCTCAACAGACGGTGATCCGATCAATCGAATAGAAGCTACAGCTATGCTGGGCGGAATCGTCGTTGATACAAACAACTTCAGTTTAAGAACAGGATCCAGAACGTTTGATGCAGCAAGTTATCTTCAGTCTGTAGGAGCGAATTCTACTATGATTCAGCGACTGTTGAAAGAAGACCCTGAGAAGTACCTGCAGCGAAGCAGGTTGATCGAAACAATTGAGTTTGTTCGAGATGGAGTAGCCATTGCCAGCGGAGACAACGAGACGATTTACCAAACTGTCACCTCTGCTCAGACGGCAGATACGATGCTGAGTATGTCAGGAGTAGAAGCGGCATTCGTCGTTACTAGACGCTCTGAAGATATGGTAGGAATCAGTGCAAGAAGCTTAGGTAAGATCAACGTACAGATCATCATGGAAAAAATGGGTGGCGGGGGACATCTGTCCAATGCAGCTACACAAATTGACGGAAAAAGTGTTTCAGAAATAATAGAAGAATTAAAAGAAGTTATAAATGCTCAACTCGATTAAAGAACAGAGAAGGAGACTTGACTATGGAAGTTATTCTATTAAAAGATGTTAAAGGAACGGGAAAAAAAGGTGAAGTTAAGAATGTATCTGACGGATACGCCAATAACTTTTTGCTGAAGAAAGGTCTGGCTAAGGAAGCAACTTCCGGAGCTAAGCAGGAACTGAATATGAAGAAGAAAGCTCAGAAAAGAGAAGAACAGGAAATTCTTGAAGCTGCAGAAAAAGATAAAGAAACGATTGAAAACGGCTCGATTGAAATAAAAGAAAAAGCTGCAGATGATGGCCGACTGTTCGGTTCAGTGACCACTAAGCAGATTGCAAAAGAACTTGAAAAACAGCTTGGAATAAAGGTCGACAAACGCAAAATCAATCAGTCACTTCCGATGCGTTCTGTAGGGACTCAGCACGTTGAAATTAAACTTCATAAAAAAGTATCTGCTGAGCTGACAGTTAGAGTAACAGCAATAAGCTAAAGCATGTGATACCATTAAAAGATGGCCCGACTGAGGTCATCTTTTTTTGTTCAAGACGTATCTGGAACCTGGCAGTAATGTTTCACGTGAAACATTAAATATTAAACGTATGTTCCCTTATATACAATTATATGAATATGATGTAAAATAGAGAAACAGTTAAGTTAAGAAAAGGAGCTACCAGAAGAATGGAAATGATAGGCGATCGCTTACCTCCACAGAATATAGAGGCTGAACAGTCTGTTTTAGGGTCCGTACTATTAGATCCGGAAGCATTAATACCTGCGATGGAATATGTTGAAGCGTCTGATTTTTATCGACGCGCTCATCAGCTTATTTTCCAGGTCATGGTAGACTTGAATGAAAAAAATGAAGCAATAGACGTTGTGACTATTGCAAATAGTCTAGAAACGAAGAGCTTGCTTGAGGATGTTGGCGGGACCCCCTATTTGGCTGAAATAGCGGGCATGGTGCCGACTGCTGCGAATGTGGACTATTATGCCAAAATCGTCGAGGAACGCTCCATATTGCGTAAATTGATCCAGACAGCA
Organism: Alkalibacterium sp. m-11; assembly: GCF_054658155.1. NCBI lineage: Bacteria > Bacillati > Bacillota > Bacilli > Lactobacillales > Carnobacteriaceae > Alkalibacterium > Alkalibacterium sp. m-11. Next base: position 15,623 of record NZ_BAAGIR010000005.1, on the reverse strand, counting down.
ACTGATATTGCGTCGAAGGGGTATCAGGAAGCTGATGATGTTCCTAATCTTCTTGATGAAGCAGAAAGAAGCATTCTCGAAGTATCGGAAAAACGCAGCCGAAGTGGATTCGTCTCGATCGAATCAGTCTTAAGAGACACAATTAACAATATAGATGAACTGTTTCAGAATGATGATGATATTACTGGGATATCCACTGGATATAAGATGCTTGATCAGATGACTGCAGGCCTCCATGAGGATGAGTTGATTATTCTTGCAGCCCGTCCCGGCGTTGGAAAGACAGCTTTCGCTTTAAATGTAGCTCAGAATATTGGGACGAAAACGGATGAAAATGTTGCAATCTTTAGTCTGGAGATGGGAGCGGAGCAGCTGGTAAACCGAATGCTCTGTGCTGAAGGAACGATCAATGCCTCCAATCTTAGAACCGGACAGCTTACTGAAGAAGAATTCGAGAAACTCTTCGTTGCCATGGGCAGCTTATCTAAAGCTAACATCTATATTGATGATACCCCTGGAATCAGGACAGCTGAAATACGGGCAAAATGTCGTCGACTGAAACAGGAAAAAGGGGATCTTGGCCTTATTGTCATTGACTACCTGCAGCTGATTGAAGGCAGCGGAAAAGAGAGCAGGCAGCAGGAAGTATCAGAGATCTCCCGTCAGCTGAAAAAACTGGCCAAAGAACTCTCAGTACCGGTCATTGCCTTGTCTCAGCTGTCACGCGGAGTGGAGCAGAGACAGGATAAGCGTCCAATCTTAAGTGATTTGAGAGAATCCGGGTCAATTGAGCAGGATGCCGATATCGTGGCATTCTTGTATAGAGATGACTACTATAGAAGTGAAGACGACGAAGAAGACGATGAGACAGAAGATAATGTTGTTGAAGTCATTCTTGAGAAGAACAGATCGGGAGCCAGGGGAACCTGCAAGCTGCTGTTCATAAAAGAATACAACAAGTTCTCTTCCATGTCTTATTACCCTGAAAACCAGATATCATAGGTCAAACAGATTTCAAACGGTCCTTTAGAACAGAAGACCGAATGGAATCTGTTTTTTTGAAACAAATATTTACGCAAATTTGAAAACAACTGTTATGATAAATCATACATTTGATTTGTGGGGTGATCGTTATGACTAATAATGACCGGCTTGTGCTACATGTTGCCGTTCATTGTCTTTTCTAGTATGACTATCGCATTGACTGCATGATCTCTCAGACAAGCCAGCTATCATTACAGGATTTATCGTCGGCTATCTCGTCCTGTATCTACCTAAAATCAAAGTGCCATTATTTCTCAATTCAAGCAAGAGAACTTTATTAATACCAGTTTTGTCTGGCTGCTTTATCTGATCATGGCTTATCCGACTTCTATTTTGTGAGGTTTGGTGGGAATCACAGAATCAACCCTTCCCTATGCGTTCAGAGATCCCTTTAGAATCATTGGGTCTAATATGATCGGTGGAGCGATCATGATGGGTTTCGGCGTATCTACAGCGGAGTTATCAGGCGTATTCGGTATGCCGATGGCTAGTAACTTAGGTATTTTCATCTCCGCTATTCTAGTGAGTACAGTAATTTCTGACGACGATCTTGATTTCGAAATTACACTTTAATTGACGATTTAGGGTTCACATTTAACAGATGTGTGGTAAAATAATGAACATTGTTAAAACTAAATCAATTAATGTTAGGAGAATGCCTCCGTCTATGTTGAAAAAGGATACAATTGAGCTGAAAGTCTCTTTGTATACTTTAATAGACGAACGGGGGATTCTCTTTTTTTGTTGGAAAATTATAGAAGAGGTGGATAAATGACATCGGTCGTAGTAGTAGGGACACAATGGGGAGACGAAGGAAAAGGAAAGATTACTGATTTCCTGAGTGAAAGTGCAGAGGTCATTGCACGTTATCAGGGAGGAGACAATGCCGGACATACCATCAAGTTCGATGGGGTCACATACAAGCTTCATCTGATTCCTTCAGGTATTTTTGCTCAGGATAAAATCAGTGTCATCGGTAATGGTGTAGTCATCAATCCCAAGTCACTGGTTAAAGAATTGAAGTACTTGCATGACAGAGGCATTTCGACAGATAATTTGAGAGTATCCGACCGCGCACACGTCATACTCCCCTATCACATCAAACTGGATCAGCTTCAGGAAGATGCCAAAGGTGACGATAAAATCGGAACAACAATCAGAGGAATCGGTCCTGCCTACATGGATAAAGCGTCCAGAGTTGGTATTCGTATTGCGGATCTGCTGGACAAGGATATCTTCAGAGAACGTCTGAAAATCAACCTAGCTGAGAAAAACTCATTCTTCACCAATGTCTATGGTTCAGAAGCTCTTGATTTTGAAGATATTTTTGAAACCTATTATGCATACGGACAGCAGTTCAAGCAGTATGTCTGTGATACATCCGTGGTCCTTAATGATGCACTGGATGGCGGCAGACGAGTGCTGTTTGAAGGCGCACAAGGAGTTATGCTGGATATCGATCAGGGAACGTATCCATTCGTTACGTCTTCCAACCCTGTAGCTGGAGGCGTGACAATCGGGAGTGGTGTCGGCCCGTCTAAAATTGAAAAAGTCGTTGGCGTATGTAAGGCCTATACATCACGTGTCGGAGACGGCCCGTTCCCGACTGAACTGCATGATGAGATCGGTCAGCAGATCCGAGATGCCGGAAATGAATACGGCACGACAACTGGACGTCCGCGACGTATTGGATGGTTTGACAGTGTTGTCATGCGTCATTCAAAACGCGTATCGGGGATTACCAATCTTTCATTAAACTCGATCGATGTTCTGTCAGGACTGAAAACTGTCAAGATCTGTACGGCATACGAGCGTAATGGAAAGAAAATCCTTCACTATCCTGCAAGCCTGAAAGAGCTGGGTGAATGTCAGCCGATATATGAAGAACTGCCGGGATGGCATGAAGATGTCACTGGATGCAGAACGTTAGAAGAACTGCCTGAAAATGCACGGGACTACATCCGCCGCGTGTCTGAACTGACGGGCGTACGTATTTCTACATTTTCTGTCGGACCGGATCGCGATCAGACTAACATTCTTGAAAATGTCTGGGCACCAGTTAACTAATTACAATAATAAAGAAACAGCCTGTATGAACATCTTTCCTTCATACAGGCTGTTTCTGTCTATTTATCTTAGCTGATCTGTGTAGTCCAGGTGCTCAAAGGTGTCAGGCTTACCGATGGCTACGATGAAACTGTCAGGTTCAATTTTCTGCTCGGGTGGAACATTGATTGACAATGGACCGTCCGGAGAGGATTTCATGCCTATAACATTGATTTTATACTTCTTACGTAGATCCAGATCTTTCAAGCTTCGACCGATCCATCTTTCTGGAGCAGTAAACTCAATGATTGAATTATCCTCATCCAGATTAATGACATCCAGGATATTATTGCGCATGATATTACGAGCCACTTTATCGCCCATTTCCTTTTCAGGTCGGATGATTTCGTCTGCACCGATTTCAAGAAGAATCTCCATATGCGTGCGATTCTTTGCTTTAGCAATAATCTTTTTAATCCCTAATTTTTTACAGTTCATTACAGCTAGAACACTTGCTTCAAGATTCGATCCGGTACCGATGACTACGGCATCACAATTGCTTAGACCTATGCTTTCGAGAAGTTCAAGATCAGTAATATTACCTTGAACAGCCTGTACTACGTATTCTTCTACTCTGTTGACATCGACGAGGTCTTTATCTACGGCGATAACATCATAGTGCTGCTCACCTAATTCTTTCGCAATAGTAGATCCGAAAACTCCTAGTCCCAGGACACCTACTGTTTTTATCATTCTATAAAACTCCTATCCAATTAAGATATTTCCGGTTGCGTACGTAATATTTTTCTGTTTTCTGTCTTTCTTTCCTAGGGCAGTAAAGATAGTGATTGGTCCTAGACGACCTACAAACATTGATAACATGATGATGCTCTGGCTATACCTTGAAAGTTCAGGTGTCAGATTTGCCGAAAGACCGACAGTACCAAATGCCGAAACGGATTCGAAGAACAAGTATTGAAGTGGAATATGCTCATCAAAGATTGTCATGAGAGCCAGGGCAATAAAGTTTAGAAGAACAAACATAACAACTATGACCAGTGCACGTTTAACAATATCCATTTGAAGGGTGCGATTTTTGTAGTTCACATTATCGATCCCGCGTATTTCAGAGCTGATCAGTTTAACAACAAGAGCGACCGTTGATGTCTTCGCTCCCCCGGCAGTTCCACCTGGAGATCCACCAATAAACATATAGATCGTAAAGAATATGAGCGTGAACATGTGCAACTGAGTATAGTCAAGGGTAGCAAATCCGGCAGTACGCAAGGTCACTGCTTGAAAGAAACTTGCTTGTATTTTTCCGAAAAAGCTCAGGTTACCTAAAGTACCAGCATGATTCCATTCGGATAACATGAATAGGACCATAGCTGAAACAATCAGCCAGAAAGACCACTTAATAACTAGTCTGGTATGAAGCTTCAAGCGTCTGTAAGTACCCTTGAAATCAATCCAGCTTCGGACAGCGATGAATTTTTTAAAGTGTTTAGCTACATCGAACCAGACCGAAAATCCGATCCCGCCGAGAATGATCAGAATAGGAATGACAATGTTCACTATAGGTGTTTCGACAAACTGCTGCAGACTGGTCGTTCCTAAGTTATCAAATCCGGCATTATTGAAGGCTGAGATAGCTAGGAAGATACTGGTGAAGAGACCTCTCCCCCATCCAAAAGTGGGTATCATATAAAAAGCAAGAAAAAAAGCACCAACAGCTTCGATAAGGGTTGTATACTTGACAACAGATATTAAAAAGTTTTTAAATCCCATCCTGTCACTTCTGTTCAACGCCTGCTGAAGAGTGACTTCCTCTTTCATACTGACTCGTCGCCCGAGCTGCAGAATGACAGCAGACACAATAGTGATTATTCCGAGACCACCAAGTTTGATCAGAGCCAGTACGACAATTTGTCCGAACAGATTATATGTATGGGCAACAGGTACTGTATAAAGTCCGGTGACAGCGACCATTGATATCGCACCAAATAAATGATCAAAGTAAGTCGCCTGAGAACTGTCAAGTTGACTGATGGGTAATGCCAAGATTAGAGAACCGGCAAACATGACAAATGCAAAACTAATGACGATTTTAATTGGAATCGGCCAATTAGAAAATCGACTTAAAAGTGCTCTCATAAAAAAACAATCCTTCCTGCCAAAAAAATAAGTGTCAGAACAGAGCAATGTCTGATTCGTGAATAGCTTGATTTTACCTTTCTGTTACTGTAAAAACAAGGGATTTAACAAACTTCTTTTAGATTAGAATGAAAGCTGCGACAAAGGGGTTTCATTTGTTAAAAATCGAAATCAAAGGTAAAATTAAAAGATAGTGTGTCTTTAATTTAGAAGACAGCTAAAAGGAGAGACATAACAATGAATGGAACAATGATGCAGTACTTTGAATGGGACTTGCCAAATGATGGTAAGCACTGGAAACGACTGAAAGAGGATGCTGAGCACCTGAGCGAGATTGGTGTCACGGCAGTATGGATTCCTCCCTGTTTTAAATCAGTCGGTCAGGATGATGTAGGGTATGGTATCTATGATCTCTATGACTTGGGAGAATTTGATCAGAAGGGAACGGTACGCACCAAGTACGGGACTAAGGACGAACTGCTGGAAGCAATTGAGGCACTGCACGAACAGGGGATTCATGTCTATGCCGATGTCGTGCTCAACCATAAGGCAGGGGCAGATGGAACTGAACGGTTCGAAGCCACACCTGTCGATCCGGAGAATCGTCACGATGCCATAGGCGATACACGCGAAATCGAGTCCTGGACGTATTTCAACTTTCCAGGCAGGGAAGGCAAGTACTCTGACTTTGAATGGCACTGGTACCATTTTTCAGGGGTATCAGAAGACACGATTACAGAAGAGCAAGGCATTTACAGAATCGAAGGAGAAGGCAAAGGCTGGGCACCGGATGACAACGTCTCCACTGAGTTCGGTAATTTTGACTACCTGATGTTTGCAGATATCGACTACAGTCACCCTGAAGTCGTTGAAGAAACGAAAAAATGGATCCACTGGTTCATCGAAGAAACAAATATCGATGGCATCAGGCTGGATGCAGTAAAACATATAGACAGTCAGTTCATGAGAGAACTGATCGAAGATGTCAGAGAGGTTCATGGCGAAGAGTTCTTCTTCGTAGCGGAATACTGGCATCAGCGCTCTAATTATCTTGAGGACTATCTGGAAGAACATGATTATTCTATTTCCATGATGGATGTACGTTTCCACTATGCGCTTCATGAAGCATCCAAGCAGCACAATGAATTCGACTTGAGACGTCTTCTGGACGGTACGCTTTACAAGACGAATGCTGAACAGGCGGTCACTTTTGTTGAGAATCACGATTCTCAGCCGGGGCAGTCTCTGGAATCGTATGTCGAGCCGTGGTTCAAACCTCTGGCATACGGCTTCATTCTATTAAGCTACTACGGTTACCCGTGTGTATTCTATAGTGACTATTATGGGTACAAGGGAGACGTTGACTACGATGGATGTCGCAGAGAAATTGAGTTGCTTCTGAAAGCGAGAAAAGATTACGCGTACGGCGAACAGTACAATTACCTGGATCACGGCAACTGTATCGGTTTTACCCGAACAGGAAACGACGAGCATCCTGAAGGGTGTGCGGTCATCATGTCAAATGGAGACGAAGGATTCAAGGAAATGTCTGTTGGCGAACTGCATGCTAATGAGGTCTATGTCGACCTGATGAACAACAGAGATGAAGAAATCGAAATCGATGAAGAAGGGAAAGCCACTTTCCCTGTCAATGCAGAATCCATTTCCGTATGGGTCAAAAAAACAGAATAATAAGAGAGAAAGCGGGAGAAGTCAGCAGATGATTTCTCCCGCTTTTTTATGCGTAAAAGAGGACAAGGACATAAAAGGCTGAAGAAAAATCTCATGGAGAATTTTTCAGTCCTAATTTGGTTGGGTTTTCTGAATAGAATGAGTCGAATGACTCATATCTGCATGTTGTGAGGTGTTGGGTACGCCTCATACTCGTCAGGTGCTTCATAATACCGATTTATGAGGCATTGGAGTCCTTGTGTGTGGTGCGAAAGGTCCATATATCTTTTTATGGACCTTTCGTCCCCCAAATCCAACCATACCCGACAATACAGGAATCCAGCCCGAAACATTCAAAAAGGCACCGGACTGCAGTAATCCGCAGTCCGGTGCCTGATTTCAAACTCTATTCTATTAGTTATTCGGATTTGTTTTGTGAGAAGCATCTTCTTCGTCAGCTAGATTGTCTTTATCGAGCTGGAAGTCTTCATTGTCTGACAAGTAGTTGTCGTGTAGAGCTTCATCTACTTTATCTTTAGGAATAGCCTAATCCTGTTCAGGTTCAAGCGGTGTATTCTTCACGTCACCGGTTTTGTCATCTGCATACATCGCATGACTGGCAGCTGCCGGATTCACAACGACGGTGTCATCCTGATTCTCAGCTTCACTTCGAGCCAGATCTCTTTCGATCTCTTCAATCGTCTGGCTGAGCTTAGCCTGCTTGGCATCCAGTTTAGCTTGTTCAGACTCCAGTTCTCTTTCAGCTTCCATGTAAGACGCTTTGAAGTCATCCACTAGCTCGTGGGCTTTTTCTTCACCGGTGTCCTTTAATTTAAGAGCTTCCTCTTTAAGATCCTGGCGGAATGCTTTTCCTGGTTTCGGTGCAAGCAGCAGAGCAGTAAAGGCTGATGCGGCACTCATAAATATGGCTTTGGTTAAACTTACTTTTGGCATAGATGTCTCCTACCTTTCGAATTCAGTTAACTGATGATTGACTACAGCGGGCAGCTGATCAGCGTGTCCAGTTTTATGCCGCTGTTTCTGTTTATCGACCGTTTTCTTGAAAGCCAGTTTGAATGTTCTGGCTAAACGGGGTCCGTCTGTTTTCAATTCCTTGTAGCTGTTTTCAGCGATGCCTTTTGAATACTCAGCTCCGTGCTCTTTCAGGTACATGAGAGATTCGGAAAGACTGGCTGCACTGTCTGAAAGTTCGTCAAAATTTTGAATCTTAATCTCTGCAACATTTTTGGTGTTATCGACTCGAGCCATAATATGGTCGATTTTTTCCTGCATGACTTCTGCTTCACGCGTGAAATGATCGATGTGTCCGTTGACCACTTCTTTGGTGTCTTTGATGTTTTTCAAAGTCGGTTTCATTTTCTTCATAGTTAAAAAGCCCATGACGATAAGAACAACGAGTGACACACCTAAAATGACGAGAGAAAGGATATATCCTAAATCCATTTTGCCCCTCCTTTGCATATGCTGCCTGTCGGCGGTTTTATATAAATAGAATACCACGAAGACGAATGAAGACCAACCAAAATGCTATTTTCAAAAGACATTGCTTGAAATGGCTTTAATTGTTAGAATAGTAGCATCTACAATGCAGTTTGTTATTGAATGAAAAAGGAGAAAACTATGGGGAATCAACCAGCTGAATATGGAGAACATGAAATCAGTGAATCGGCTCATACGATGGACGTGTCTGCGGTAACCGATGGAGAGGTTATCACTATTGAAGAAGTGCCTGATGAGCTGTTTTCAGCGAAGATGATCGGCGATGGCTTTGCAATCATCCCGACATCAGATTCAGTTTATGCACCGGTAAGCGGCAAGCTGATCGAAGTAGCCGATGCCAAACACGCCTATTATATAGAAACCGAAGAAGGAATCAAGGTACTGATCCATATTGGTATCGATACCTTACTGCTGAACGGTGAGGGTTTTAAAACGTTTGTTAAACGGAATATGACTGTTGAAAAAGGACAGAAGCTGGCCGAGTTCGACAAGCAGTTAATTGAAGATAGAGGGTTCCAGCCGGTTATTCCGGTCATTATTCTTGATCATCCGTCTGTCGCGTCTCTGGAAATCAGACCGGAAAAAGCGGTCAAAGCCAACGACTCGGTCGCACTGACCGTTCATCTGGTTTAAGCAGATGAATCAATGATTCACCTTAAATTGAACCTGACCTTCAGGTGCGGTATAATCTAGAGGAACAAATTCTATGTTTTTGATTGAGCAAGTAAAATGTTTCTGAGGAGGAACGCCTTTGAAAAAAATATTAGTCGTCGACGATGAAAAGCCGATTTCAGATATAGTGAAATTTAATTTAGAAAAAGAAGGATTCGAAGTCGTCACCGCATATGATGGTGAAGAGGCAGTAGAAAAAGTGGAAGAGGAGAATCCGGATCTGATCGTTTTAGATCTGATGCTTCCAAAAATGGATGGCCTGGAAGTCTGCCGTGAAGTACGCAAGACTAGAGACACGCCGATCATCATGGTGACAGCGAAAGATCAGGAGATCGACAAAGTCCTTGGTCTGGAACTGGGCGCAGATGACTATGTGACCAAGCCGTTTTCCAACCGTGAACTGGTTGCCCGCGTAAAGGCGAATGTCAGACGTCAGTCGTCTATTCAGAGCAATGAGCCGGTCAAGGAAGAAACCAATGACATCGAAGTTGGCGATTTGACTGTCCACCCGGATGCCTATATCGTATCCAAACGTGGAGATACGATCGAACTGACTCACCGTGAATTTGAGTTGCTTCATTATTTGGCCAGACATATCGGTCAGGTCATGACTCGTGAACATTTACTGGAAACAGTATGGGGATACGATTACTTCGGAGATGTCAGAACCGTCGATGTGACCGTCAGACGTCTGCGTGAAAAAATCGAAGACAACCCAAGTCACCCGACGTTCTTAGTAACTCGACGAGGAGTAGGCTATTATTTAAGAAGTCCTGAACAACAGGAGAAGTAGTGATTTATGAAGAAAAAAATCAGATTTTATCAGTCTATCAATACAAAGATCGTCTTTGTTATAGTCTTATTACTTGTATTCGCCCTGCAGCTAATCGGGGCGAATTTTACTACCCAGATTGAAAGACAGCTGGTCGCCAATTTCCAGGAAGACAGACAAGTTCAGATGAGCTTTCTGGAAAGTGCGATCTTGCCTTTGCTAGAGCTTGAAGCCAATAACACTGAGGACAATGAAGTCGATCCGGTTCAGGAGATCAACAGCCTACTGGCCGACTTTTCAGGCAGCGGCATCACCGATCTTCAGGTCGTCAAGGATGATCTGGTCGTCGTCGGAACAAGTGACAGTACCCAACAGAACATCATCGGGCAGCTGTCAGATGATGTGGATTTGAGACAGGCGCTGTTTACTGAATCGACGGTCCTTAGACAGGTGATCGATCCGGTAACGAACAACAGGAGATGGAAAGTGGTTGAACCCGTCTTTTCGGATGCGGATGACGGACAGTTTATCGGCGCTATTTTAATGGAAAGTAACATCGAATCGGTCTATGCACAGATTTCTCAGATCACGTGGATTTTCCTGCAGTCCAGTGCAGTCGCAATTATTCTATCTTTAGTTCTGGCTAATATGGTATCCCGTGCACTGACTAAACCGATCAAAGAGATGCAGATCCAGACCCGTCAGATCGCTGATGGGGACTATTCAGGAACGCTGAAGGTCTACGGCGAAGATGAACTGGGACAGCTTGCAGGGCTGATCAATGACTTGTCTGATGATGTAGCTGAAGCTCAGGAGTCTATCGATGCGGAAAGACGCCGTCTGAACAGTGTCCTGACTCATATGACTGATGGTGTCGTCGCGACCGACAGACGAGGAAAAATCATCATTATCAATGATATGGCTCAGACGATGCTGGGACGAACGGATGAAGAAGCCATTGGAGAAAATCTATTATCCGTATTGAATGTTGAAGAAGAAATTACACTCCGGACGATTCTTGAAAAGCAGGATGATGTCCTGGTCAATGCAAGCGAAGGCGGCGTAGCGACACTGCTGAGAGCTTCCTTCTCTCTTATCCAGAGAGAGTCCGGCTTCATCAGCGGAATCGTCTGTGTGCTACACGATGTCACTGAGCAGGAACGTATCGATGAAGAAAGAAAACAGTTCGTATCCAATGTGTCTCATGAGCTGAGAACACCTCTGACCAGTATGCGCAGCTATATTGAAGCATTGGCAGATGGGGCTTGGGAAGACCCTGAACTTGCTCCGCGGTTCCTGGAAGTGACGCAGAATGAAACAGACCGGATGATTCGAATGATCCAGGATCTGCTTCACCTGTCTCGCATCGACTCAGGAAAGAGTTCTCTTGAACTTGAAATCGTAGATATCACTGAAATGCTCGATCATGTCCTGAACCGCTTTGACATGCTGATCCATTCAGCGGAATACGAGACGAGAAATTATCGTATTCATAAAGAGCTGCTTAGAGAAGCGATCTTCGTTGAGGTGGATCCTGACCGCATGATTCAGGTGCTCGACAATATCATGAACAACGCAATCAAATATTCACCGGATGGCGGAACCATTACTGGCCGCATGCAGAAGACTGACGATGCAGTGATCATCAGCATTTCAGACGAAGGAATGGGGATTCCGAAAGCCGACTTGAACAAGATCTTTACCCGATTCTACCGTGTCGACCGTGCAAGATCCCGCGCAATGGGCGGTAGCGGCTTGGGCTTGGCGATTTCCAAGGAGGTCGTTGAACAGCATGGTGGCCGCATCTGGGCTGAAAGTAAAGAAGGAAAAGGAACGACCTTTTATCTGTCGCTTCCTTATGTGCCATTTGAAGAGGAGGATGAGTGGGTATGACCTGGTCCAGAATTAAACATGTGCTGCTGACCGTACTTATAGGCCTCAGCCTGTTTCTGAGCTTTCAGTTATGGACTGCCGGCGGGGAACTCAGAGAGCCTGCTTCAAGCGGAAGTGGATTCGTTCCAGCCTCCCTCGTCGACCGGACATTGACAGAGGTCTTTGCACCAAGTCAGATTGTCTGGCACCGCTCGATCAATGAAAGCAAACAGAAAGCCAATGCGTTCCATGCAAGGGAGTGGATCGAAGAGTATTTCAATACCATGAATTTTGGTGAGGTAAACAACCCTCAGCGCCTTAGTCGGGAAGCCTATCAGGACAAGCTAGCTACGGGGGAGTGGGTGGAGTTCGTCTTTGATGCGCCCATTCCGTTCGGTCTGTTCGAAGAAGCTTTCGATGATCTGCCGACCGATTATGAGAACCGTATCTTCAACCGATTCTATTTGAACCGAGATAATATTGAGAATATCGGATTTTACGATGTCAATAATGAAATCAACTACACAGTGTCTGAATCGAATTTCACTTCGGAAATCATCAATGAGCTGCTGTTCGCCGCAAACAATCAGTTTATTGAAGTGGAAACTGTTGCTCTTGGCGACTCATTCACCTACGTATCAGCTGATGAAGTAGAAATAGAGTACAAGGACTATCTGGTTGAACGCCTGCCGAACAACCTGTATATCAATCAGTTCTTTGCGGATACGTCAGAGGTCGATGCCAGACGGACTGGACAGACGACGCGCTATATTGATCTGACGACGGAAGTACGAATCAATGATGCAGTAAACACGTTGACTTATTTGAGGCAGCGGACTGACATGGGGCAGATGACATTCAGTGAGCGTCTGCTCAGCAGTTTCCAGGAACTGAGACAAGTCGAGAACTGGACAGAAACGATCCATTACCAGCAGTACACACATGGAACCAGTGAAGTAACTTTTCAGCGCTATATTCAAGGCTATCCAGTCTTCAGTACGCAGCAGCTGGAATCATCAGTCCTCATTACTGTAGTGGAAAGTGGCTTGAGTAATTTGAGAGTGCCGCTGAGGGTCGTTCAGACCCCTCTGACACTAGGGGGAGAAACCACGAAAACTCTACCAAGTGGAGTCAGTGTCGTTGACCAATTAGAGAATACTGGCCCCGGTCTGGATCCTGTACAGAATATCAGGAAAGGGCTGACCTGGGTCCAGAGTGAAGAAGACAGCCGTGTCGTTCATTTTGAACCGAATTGGTACGTGCAGTCAGATAATGTCTGGTATGAACTGACGCGTTATATCCAGCTGCAGGAGGAGATGCATAATGGACTTTAAGAAAATTGAAAACATCTTTCTCATTACCTTTATGCTTCTGAACATCTACCTGCTGATCAGTTTTCTGAACCGGAGCGATCTGCAGCACGCATCGACAGCACCTGACCAGGTCAACCTGATTAGAGAAATGGAACAGATCGGGATCGATCTGCCGAACTTGACAGAAGAGGATAGAGAAGTCTACTTTGTCCAGGCCGACCGGAACAACTTGCTTGAGGAAAACATCGATCAGCTCGAAAACCAGGCCGGATCGATTGCTCAGGACGGGTCACTTTATACGAGTATCCTGTCCGATCCGATCGAAATAGAAGGGAATCCAGATGATGGCTTTACAGCAGCCGATTATGACGTTCTGGATGAATTCATCACCAGTGGAGCGGTCCTTTTCGGGAGCGAGTACACCTTCCTGCGTTACGATAACTCTGAGAACCGATTCGTGTATGCTCAGATAGTCGAAGGCATCCCGGTAGCTGACGGTACGTCGGAAATTTCTCTCTTTTACGGGGGTGACGGCAACATCATTTCCTACCAGCAGAGCTATGCCGGGCCCATGACGACGCAAGGCAGCCCGATGGAAATCATCACTGACCGTCAGGCCGTGGAAGTCCTGTTCCAGAACAATGCTATCAGCTCCAACACAACCGTCAGACAGCCGATTCTATCCTATCAGCGGACGCTTCATCTTGAAGATTTGAGCATGTATGGGCCGATGTGGTATATTCCAGTTGTAGATGCAGGTGGTGAGCGTGTGCTGAGAGTGGATGCCATTGAGCGGACAATCATAACAGAACCGGTTATCCCGGTCGATCCAGAAGAGTTGGACGACTCTGAAGACTAATTTGGACGTTAATGTGACGACTACCCGCATGACCTTGCCTAGATGCTGACAGATGGTGTAAGATGGACAATGAGTATTTGCAGGGAGAGGTAGTAGTCATGATGGAAACAGCACAATCCGGCTTGAATATCAGTGTACTGGCAAGCGGCAGTACCGGTAATATCACTTACGTTGAATCAGGCAGCACCCGCCTTCTGGTGGACTGCGGATTCAGCGGAAAAAAAGCCATTGAATTATTAAGTAAAATTGGCAGACGACCGGAAGATCTTGATGCGATCCTGGTCACGCATGAGCATTCAGATCATATCAAAGGCGTCGGTATCCTGGCGCGTAAATATGGCCTGGACGTCTATGCCAATGAAAAGACCTGGAAAGCAATGGAGTCCAAACTGGGTAATCTGAAAGTTGAACAGAAGAATCACTTTTCCATCGACAAGACATTGACACTCGGTGACATTGATGTCACCAGTTTCGGCGTCTCTCACGATGCCATCGATCCTCAGTTCTACACGTTTCAGAAAGACGATAAACGCTTCGTGATGCTGACGGATACGGGTTACGTGAGCGACCGTATGCGCGACTATGTGAAAGATGCAGAAGCGTATCTGTTTGAAAGCAATCACGATGTGAGCATGCTGAGAATGGGGCGTTATCCATGGTCGCTGAAGCAGCGGATCATCGGGGACAAAGGCCACTTGTCCAATGAAGACGGCGCGCTGGCTCTGGCAGAAATTGTCGGGGACCGGACCAAGCGCGTGTACTTAGGGCATCTAAGCAAAGAAAACAACGTCAAGGAAATCGCACACTCGACTGTAGAAGACATCCTGGTCAGAAAAGACACAGGCGTCAATGACCGGTTCAGACTTTTCGACACAGATCCGGTGGAACCGTGCGACCTGTTCACCCTTTAGGAACAACTGAATAAGAGTTTATGGAGCACCAGACAATATGGAAGACTTTTTTCCTGCCGTCCAGTGCTTTTTTTAAGGGGTCAGATTTGAGTGCCTCAAATCTTCCAATCTTGAAGGGCTTTGTGGGTGTAGGGCGGGCTAGTTTTAGTTTACGATTTAGTCGCTTGGCTGAGATGCCGTTAGTTGGTCGTCTAGCTATAGTTCAGGCGGTAGACGTACTGTTAAGGTCTCGTTAGGGGGAATCTAATGATAGTTTAGCATCTATTGTAGGAATAAGCTGTCATTAGAACGCGTTTAGCTGCAGTTTGAGATCCGTAGATAGATTAAGGTGTCGCTAAAAGGGGGCTAGTGACAGTTTGGAATCCTTTTTGAGAATAAGGTATAACTAGACCTGGTCTAGTGGCAGCTGCGAGTATCGAAATGGGGATAAGCTACAAGTAGAAACAGTTTACTGACATTTTCCCCCCTTAATTTTTAGACAAGCTTCAGTTATGTCCTGTGCGGTTAACAAGTTGGATCAATTCCATTCGACGGGCATGCAGACAGTGAGCCTGACTATCTGAAAAACAGGACAAAAAAGGACGTGATTTTCATGAAAATCACTCTTGCCAACCGAAGAAAAATTATTATAATAAGGGAGGAAACAATGCGTCAAAGATCGCTATGTGTAAAATTAATGTCGGAAGAGGGGAAATTCGACCTAGACAAAAAGAAAGAAGACCCTTAATCTAGAGATAACGACAACGCTAGAGAAAGAGGTCTTCTTATGAATCAAATTATATCAGAAA
>NZ_BAAGIR010000004.1:0-58915 GCF_054658155.1 Alkalibacterium sp. m-11 | reverse complement strand
CCAAAAGTCAAGTAATAAGCATAAAAATGTGAAAAAATTTAAAAAAAGAAAATAAGTGGAGGGAAAACTCAAAAGAGAAAACCCTAAATCCACTTATATAGAGCATCTATAGTTTCCTAGGTGTCTCTTCATTTAATGAGGAGGATAATCTTCTGCACTTACTATCGACTTAAAACAACTTATGGTAAAATAAACTGGAAGTATTGAGGGGACGAGTATTGGCAGTAAATTTGATACAAGCCTAACTCACGACGTGATGGCCACTTATGTATTCGATTGCTGAAAAACAGGATCTGGAAGCAGAATGAGATAAAGGAGAAGCGATTGTGGTAAAGAAAAAAAGTAAACGCAAGCGAACCAGTTTGCTTCAACGGTCGGTTCTGATCATTCTGACCTTTACAGGCACTCTAGCCATACTGGCTTCTTCGATCGATAGCAGTCAGACTGATGAACAGAGCGAAGGATTTGCTGGAGACAGAACAGAGTTTATTCAAACAGTGGCAGCATATGCTGTGCCTCTGCAGGAAACTCACGGGATCTGGCCCAGTATCACCATTGCTCAGGCCATAGTTGAATCAAACTGGGGACAAAGCGGACTGGCTTTAAACGAACAGAATTATTTCGGTATCAAAGGGTCTTCAAGCCAGCCAGCTTATGCCACACTTGAGTATGAAGATGACTGGGTAGAAATCCAGGCCTCATTCAGAAGTTACGACTCACTTCAGGAATCAGTGGAGGATTACGCGGAACTTATTGCCGGGGGTACAAACTGGAACCCGGATCTCTACAGGCCTGTGATCGAAGCAGACACATACAGAGAAGCTGCATATGCGCTGAAAAAATCAGGGTATGCGACCGATCCGACCTATCCTGACAAACTGATAGAAATTGTCGAATTATACAATCTTGATCAGTATGATCGTTAAAATTATATAGTAAAGAGGGAATACTATGACAGACAAAAAATATCCGCAAGTTCGTACGCACTTATTCAAAGATTATATCGCAGTACCGGAAGTCATCAGAAAATCGAGCGGTATCCTGATCAACGGGAAACGATTCAAGGCTCTGATGTTCACTACAGACATTGCCCTGATCATGAACAACGATGCTGATGCGATCATGGCAGTCTATCCGTTTACACCGCATCCTGCGATTATTGAAGCTATTACATCTGTTTCAACCATACCCGTCATGGCAGGCATAGCCGGTGGAACCACCCAAGGGATCCGATCAGCTAATATGGCTCTCTTTGCCGAGTCTCATGGATGTAAAGCGGTCGTCATCAATGCTCCGACACCGACTGATACGATTGAGAAAATCAACGAAGTGATCGACATTCCAATCATACTTACAGTTGTATCTGAGTATACGGACATTGAAGAGAAAATCAAGGCTGGAGTGGACATCATCAATGTATCCGGTGCGTCAAAAACAAGCAAGATAGTAAGAAAATTAAGAGAAGCTTATCCGGACATTCCGATCATTGCGACAGGCGGTCCGACAAATGAAAGTATCCTCGAAACCATCGATGCCGGAGCTAATGCAATAACCTATACGCCACCATCAAATGGTGAGCTGTTCAGCCGCAAGATGATGGATTACAGAGAAAGAGAAAAAGACCGATTTGAAGAAGAAAAACTAATCTGATTTGAAGGAGTTGCTGAGTTGAATAATAGCAGAAGAACACCAAAGAACAGGAATACCAGACGATCGATCTGGATTGCAGTCGGAACCGTTATGGCTGTCGGAGGATGGATCGTCTATACAAACTGGCGAGAAGAGCAGCGGGCGATACAGCGTCAGGAAGACGTGGAGGCTGCAGTCGACTCTTACCTGACAGCAAAAACAGCATCCGACTTTGATACTTTTGTTTCCACATTATCAATTCAATCGGTATCTGAATCTGATTATACTGAAGAAGAACTTGCCGAGCGCTATGAAACGATTTTTCAGGGGATCGGTGCAAATGATCTGGCTGTTATGGATCAGGAGATTCTCCTAGATGAAGAAGCAGATCAGTATAGACTGACTTACACGCTTCGCATGGACACCGTCTTAGGGCGTCTGGATGACTTGAGATATGAGACAGTCATTCAGGAAACGGAAGACGACATAACACTTGAGTGGGCCCCCTCGCTTATACTGCCCGGCATGGAAGAAGGGGACAGCGTACGTGTGTCCTTTACAGAACCTGATAGAGGATCGATCTATGACCGGCATGGCAATCTTCTTGCTGGAGAAGGAGATGCCTATCAGGCTGGCTTGTATCCGGCATCTCTTGGAGAAGGGGACCAGCGAGCGACTAATCTCGACATAATCAGCGAGACATTCGATGTCAGTGTCGACCATCTTGAGAACCTGCTGAATCAGGCATGGGTGACAGATGAAAGTCTAGTGCCGTTCACAGTAGTTGAGGAAGGTGAGACTCCGGAAGTGACTGGGGTAAGGTATCAGCGTACCAGTGAAAGAGTCTATCCTTTAAATGAAGCAGCTGCGCACCTCGTTGGCTATATCGGTGAAGTGACGGCTGAAGACATTCAGGAAGATCCGACCCTGGCATCCGGACAGATCGTAGGGAAAGCCGGCCTTGAAGCCGTCTTTGACTCTCAGCTCAGAGGACATACTGGAGGCAAGATTTCAATAGTAGATACCAGTGACGAAGTAAAAGAAGTCATCATAGAAAACGAGCGACAAAATGGACAGTCCGTTCGTCTGACAATAGACAGTGATGTTCAAAGAGACCTCTTCGATTCATTTGAGAATGAACCGGGTGCAGGAGCGGTTATGCATCCATTGACAGGTGAGCTGCTGGCTCTAGTCAGTGCACCATCATACAGTCCGCAGTCCTTCACGAGAGGTATTTCTGCTGAAGAATATTCTGGCTACATGGATGATGAAAACACTCCTTTTGTAAATCGCTATACAAGTCGATACGCTCCCGGATCGACCTTTAAAATCCTGTCCTCTCTTATTCTTCTGGATGACGGCGGAATCGATCCTGATGAAACAAACCGGATCGAAGGCCTGCAGTGGTCACCTGATCTTCCAGGTTTTGGAAATCACAGCATTACGAGAGTCAGTGAAAGTGTGAGCGATGTCGACCTCGCAACAGCTCTAATTTATTCTGATAACATTTACTTTGCCATGGAAGCTCTGGATATGGGGGAAGAGGCCTTCACTGAGTCACTAAATCAACTCCCCTTTGGAGATAACCTTGATCTTCCTTTTGACATGACACCAGCACAGTTTGCTAACGATGATACCATTGACGGTGAAACGCTTCTTGCTGACACAGCATATGGACAGGGACAAGTCCTGATGAACCTCATTCATCAGCTGGTATTCTATTCACCGGTCGTCAACAACGGGCGGCTGACCTATCCGACAGTTCTGTTAAATGAACAGAGAGAAAATAGTGATCAGCTGTTCACTGATGAATCTGTCAGTATTGTAAGGGATGGTCTGATAGAGAGTGTAATGCATCCTAATGGAACAGCTCGTGGACTTCAGAATGTGAGCCACTCTACAGGAGCAAAAACAGGGACAGCAGAAGTCGCTGGAGAAGAAGGAAACGATACAAACGGCTTTTTATATGTGTTTGATGCAGATGATCAGACCTACTCGTTCGTTGGTTTTCTTGAAGGACAGAGAAGTGGAGATGTCATTGACCGGTTTGACACATTCCTTGATAATCTCAAACCCTCTATATCAGATTATGCCGTCAATTAAGGCAGTTTCGTGACAAGATGAAATACTTGTTGTATCCCTGATGTGTATATGATATATTGACTGTGTTTTTTGTATGAAAGGTTTTTAATAACAAAGGAGAAGTTATGAATAGTGACCCTTGGAGTATACAGCCCTTTATTGGGCCAATAATAATCATCATCAGTCTGATTGCAGTTCACGGCATACTGTCTGCAGCTGAAATAGCAATTGTTTCGATCAATCCCAATAAAATGATTGAGCGTTCTTTAGAAGGCAATAAAAAAGCAAATCGCGTCCTTAAAATACTGGATCAGGCGGATGCTTTTCTGACTACTATTCAGGTGGGCCTGATGCTCTCATCTTTACTGATCAGTGGAGCAGCTGTCTACTTTGTGAGTCTGATTTTCACAGCAGCAGATTTTCCATTTACTGAGAATCTGGCTACTGGAGTCCTGTTCAGTTCTCTGATCATGACTCCAATCGTTATTCTTCTGGGAGACAAGCTGCCAAAAGCGATTGCTGCTCAGAATCCTGACCAGACAGCCATGGCACTATCGGGTATGGTCTATGTCCTGCGTACAGTGACGCGACCTGTTGTATGGGTGATGGATCTTAGCTTGAGAGGCCTTAAACGCTTCCTGCCGATTAACTTCAAAATGAACGAGAAAGCTATCACCAGAGACGAATTCCGATCATTTCTTGAACACAGTCATCAGCATGAAGTCATCGATATTGATGAGTTTTCAATGCTGAAGGGTGTTCTGTCACTGGATAATAAAATCGCCCGCGAGGTAATGGTGCCAAGAACGGATGCATTCATGCTTGATTATGATGATCCGAACGAGGAGAATATTCAGAAAATGCTTGAAACCCCTCATTCGCGGGTCCCGTTGTACTTTGAAGACAAAGACAACATATTGGGTATCGTTCACGTCAAGAATCTGCTTAAGGAATCGAAAAACCAGCCCCTCTATTCGATCGACTTAAAGTCCATCAGTAACGAGCCGCTGTTTGTTCCTGAAACGATTTACATTGACGATCTTATTTTTCAGATGAAACGCACACAGAATCAGATGGCAATATTGAACGATGAATATGGTGGTGTTGTCGGGATCGTTACTCTTGAAGATCTGCTGGAAGAAATCGTTGGAGAAATTGATGATGAGTATGATGAGTCAAACAATTTAATTGAAGAAATAGACGAGATTCATTATAGTGTAGATGGAGCTACACCACTTGATGAATTTAATGAGTTCTTTGACACTACCATCGACTCTGAGGATGTAGACACGATTGCAGGATATTTCATCACAGAGTACGGCAGTATTCCAGATGAAGAAGAGTCGGCTTATATCGAAGTACAGCAGCTCCGTCTGACTGTAGATAAGATGGAAGGATCAAGGATCAAGGATCAGTAGTCTGATCATTGAAAAATTAACTGAAACAGAAGATGCTCAACATTCAAATGGAGCAGAAGAAGAGTCATAAGGGGATCGTTCACCTGTACTCTTTGAAACAGGCTGAGACAGATTCGCTGTCTTGGCCTCTATTCTTATTAATTTGTAAAGGTTAAGATTAATTGCGTGTCTAGCTTAAAGTGCCAGCCTCTCGAGAAAAAGATAAATTAACCCATTGGGCAGGAAGCTCTTCTGCCGGATACTCTGTCTCTACGCATTGGAAATGCTAGAGTCACAGCAATTCGGGGTTAAATTTCATCTACTCGCTATCGCTCGGTTGATCTCAAGTATATCTGTAAGAGCTGAAGCTCGAACAGATACTAAGGTATTTTCTTTTCGAGGCTGAACGGCACTCGAAGCTTTTCTTATTATCACAAGCAGAAAGGGAATCGATTAGTGGGATTAAATTGGGGAATACTTGCAGCA
Organism: Alkalibacterium sp. m-11; assembly: GCF_054658155.1. Classification (NCBI taxonomy): domain Bacteria; kingdom Bacillati; phylum Bacillota; class Bacilli; order Lactobacillales; family Carnobacteriaceae; genus Alkalibacterium; species Alkalibacterium sp. m-11. Next base: position 53,321 of record NZ_BAAGIR010000004.1, on the reverse strand, counting down.
ATATTTATCATCAATGTCGTATATGTCACTTTAAGCACGGTGAGACTGATGCTGACAATGAAAGGGTGCCAGTCAGTGGCTCCTTTCGTAGCCATGATTGAAGTTGCCATATATGTTGTAGGGCTCGGACTAGTGCTGGACAATCTGGATAATGTATTCAATGTCATTGTCTATGCAGTAGGATTCGGAGCTGGTATTTATGCTGGTATGAAAATAGAAGATAAATTGGCTCTAGGCTATATTCTCGTCACGACTATCGTACCTGAGAATGGCTGGGATGTCGCTGAAGAAATTCGCGGGAACGGGTATGGCGTGACGATTTCTCAAGCCTACGGACCTGAAGGCAACCGGTTTGTTCTGGAAATCCTCACTCCGCGTTCCAACGAAAGAGGCTTGTACAAGCTGATTCATGAAATTGAACCGAAGGCGTTTGTTATATCTTACGAACCTAAGTATATCAATGGCGGATTCTGGACAAAACGCATGAAAAATAATAAAGCTCAAGTGAAGAATAATCCACAGGAAAGTCCGTTCGTTGAAGAGTAAGAATTGGAGTGAAGTGACATGAGTAACTGGGTTCGACCGGGAAGTACGATCGGAATAATAGGTGGAGGAAGTGTAGCAAGACTGCTTGCTTTGTCAGCCAAAAAGCTTGGATATACAGTCGGACTGATCGATCCGGATGCAGACTGTCTGGCAAAATCAGCTTCAGACTGGTTTTTGAAAGCTGATTTGAATGATGAGAAAGCACTGCTCGATTTTGCAATGAAAAGCAATGTAGTTATCTATGAATCAGAAATTATCCACAATGATGCAATTAGAAAGATGATGAGAGCTGTTCCGGTGCCTCAAGGTGAAGAGATCCTATCTGTTTCTCAGGATCGGATGCTGCAGAAGGCATTCCTGGAGTCAGCGCGCGTAAATATCGCACCTTATGCTACAATCGTCTCGCTCGATGATATAAGAGAAGCCATCAATGGAATCGGCTTTCCGTGTGTACTTAAAGCAAACAGTGCTGATGAGCGGTTCAAGGATCATCTGATCCTTTATGATGAAAGTGACATTGACTCAGCAGAACCGTTTCTTAAACATGGAACGTGTGTGCTTGAAGCATGGATTCCAGCCGACAAGGAGCTCTGCCTGGGGATCCTCAAAGACAAGGAGGGCAGACTGTCTACTTACCCGGTGTGTGAACTGAGATACGTACGAAATGAATTTAACCATTCAATTGCTCCTGCACGGATAAGTGATGATATTGCAAAAGAAGTTGAACGTATCGGCATAAGTATTGCCGAACAGCTGGACTTCACAGGAGTGATAGCCGTTGAGCTGTTCAGCATTGAAAGTGGCGCACTGTATGTCAATGAAATTGTCGCACACCCACATCGGGGATGCCATTATACATTCAATTACTTGAATTTCTCTCAATACGATGCACACATTAAAGCTGTAACAGGATGGCCGCTGCGAATCGATACCTCAGTTGACCGGGCAATCATCATGCAGTCAGTGAAGCAGAAGCATCTTCAGTCAGCTTATACATTGGCACAAGTCAAGCCGGACTGGCAGTACACATTTTATGATAACAGGGGAAGCTCATCAACTGATGAGTGCGGCCATATAACTATTGAAACTGACAATATAGGAGACACACTAGACACATTAAGAGAATTTGTTGAGTAAGAGGACGGGCTTATGGTACGAAGAAGAAAAGTTGAAGAAAAAGCATATGATTTTATAAAAAATCAGATTACGACCAGCCAGTGGCTTGAGGGACGACAGATCAAGGAACTTGAAATCGCAGATGTACTTGAAGTTAGTCGCACGCCTATCAGGAATGCCTTTTTACGTCTGGAAGAAGAAGGTTTTGTGAGTATTCTTCCTAATAAAGGGGTGTTTGTCGCGCAGACCGCTATTGATTTGAAAGGTTTGAAAGACAGATTATATTATCTGGAGACTTTGTTTCAGCATGTCCTATATAGCATGGAACGGTCTGAAACAGATTTGTCTCACAGACGTTTTTCCATACTGACAGAAAAGATGCGAAAGACTATAAAGTCTAAAACTGGAGAATTTGAACAGCTGGAAAATCTGTTCTGGAAGACTGTCCTGGAAAATCACGACAATCTATATATGAATCACTCGATTCTCCAGACTCTTCATTCGATTTATGGCGCTGATGGTCATGCCCGGATGATATTGAACGAAAGTCGTCAAGTGAAACTGTCCCACTATCAGAATATTTCAGATTTGCTTGGAGAAAACAATTATGTTTATGCAAGACGAGAAGTAAGGATTCTACTCAACCAGCTTCTGATCAACTTGATTCAGGGCATTGACTAAATTAAATCACCATACATGAGCAAGCACAAAATCCCTTTAACCGACAGGATATGCCGGGCAAAGGGATTTTGTGCTGCCACGGGGCGAACACCACATGACGAAAGTCCAAACTCTATGATAGAGGTGTGGAAAGAGCCCCTGGTTTTCTGTATAATAAGACAATGTATGAAGACTTGAAAGGATGAAGAAAGTGGTACTGCGAGACGATATATTAACAGGTATGAACCCCAAGCAAAAAGAGGCAGTCAAGCATACTGACGGACCTTTACTGATCATGGCAGGAGCAGGATCGGGTAAGACACGAGTACTGACCCACCGCATCTCTTATCTGATTCAGGAAAAAGGCGTCAGTCCATGGAATATCCTGGCTATCACTTTCACGAACAAGGCAGCGTCGGAGATGAAAAGCAGAGTAATCAAGCTGGTCGAGCATGGCGGAAGCGAAGTGTGGGTTTCGACTTTCCATTCGATGTGTGTACGGATTTTAAGAAGAGAAATCGACCGCATCGGCTACAGTTCATCGTTCACGATAGCTGACCCAGCTGAACAGCTCACATTGATGAAGAAAATACTTAAACGACTGAATATCGATCCGAAGAAATACAATCCGAGAGCGATTCTTGGAGAAATAAGCAACGCTAAGAACAAGCTGCAGGATGCAGCAGCATTTAGCAACGAAGCGCACGACTATTTCGGCAAAATAGTTGCTGACTGCTATACTCATTATCAGAGAGAACTGAGACAGTCAGAAACGGTCGACTTTGACGATCTGATCATGCTGACTGTCAGACTGTTCGAGGAGCATAAGGATGTTCTTGAATATTATCAGAGTAAATTCCAGTATATCCACGTGGATGAGTATCAGGATACCAACCATGCTCAGTACAAGCTCGTCAACCTCCTGGCTAGTCGACTGCGTAACTTATGTGTCGTAGGTGATGCGGACCAGAGCATCTATGGCTGGCGTGGAGCGGATATGGAAAATATCATGAACTTTGAACGGGACTACTCGGATGCGAAAGTCGTTCTGCTCGAACAGAACTACCGCTCGACACAGACCATTCTGAAAGCTGCGAACGCAGTCATATCCAACAACTTGAATCGTAAGAAGAAGAACCTCTGGACAGACAATGCCGGTGGAGACAAAGTAGTCTATTACCGAGGCGGAAATGAACACGAAGAATCAAGATACGTCGTTCAGCAGATTCAGAAAGAAATGGAAAGTGACCCGACTAAAGAATACGGGGACTTTGCTGTGCTGTACAGGACAAATGCTCAGTCACGTGTAATGGAAGAAACGCTGATCAAGACGAATATCCCATATAAAATGGTCGGTGGACATAAATTCTATGACCGTAAAGAAATCAAGGACACATTGGCTTACTTGACCCTGATCGCGAACCCTAAAGATAACTTGAGCTTTGCTAGAGTGGTCAACGAACCAAAAAGAGGCATCGGAAATACGACTGTCGACAAGCTGGCAGCTGCTGCGGAAGAAATGGGCTGGAGCCTGTACGATGCTGCGCTCAATGCGACGAGTATCAACTTGCCGGCACGTGCCGCTAAAAAGGTCGAAAGCTTTGCCATGATGATTCAGGATTTCCGCAAAATGTCTGAGTTTCTGTCGATTACAGAACTGACACAAGAAGTGCTGGATAAGTCTGAGTATCTGCCTACTTTGAAGAAAGAGCGGACACTTGAAGCTGAAACACGGGTAGAAAATATTCAGGAATTCCTGACCGTTACTAATCAGTATGACGAATCGGACCAGGAGGAAAAAAGCCTGATCGACTTCCTGACTGACCTGTCACTTATTTCCGATCTTGATAATCTGGAAGAAGAACCGACTAGTGAACTGACATTGATGACTTTACATGCAGCAAAAGGACTTGAATTTCCGATCGTCTTCCTGATCGGGATGGAAGAGGGGCTGTTCCCGCTATCCAGAGCAGAGATGGAGGAAGAAGAAATGGAAGAAGAGAGACGACTGGCTTATGTCGGTATCACTCGTGCAGAAGAAAAACTTTATCTGACGAATGCATCAACACGTACGCTTTACGGACGTGTCCAGTCAAATAGAGCTTCCCGTTTTCTGGATGAAATCGATGCGGAAGCTGTTGAGCGTGAAGAATCAAACACGATCCGTCCTTTCTCCAATGGCATGTACAAGGGATTTGGAGGTAGTGCCAATGATCCGTTTGCTAAAACTGCAAAACGTGCAAGGCCACCGAAAATTTCATCGCATCCGACTGGAAACAGCGGAGCTGAAAAACTGGAGTGGACCGTTGGAGACAAGGCGAAGCACAAGGTGTGGGGTGACGGTACCGTTGTGAAGGTCAGCGGAAAAGGAGACGACCTGCAGCTGGATATCGCTTTTCCAGGTATCGGGATAAAGCCGCTTCTGGCCAGTTTTGCCCCGATCGAGAAAGTATAATGTAATATAAATACAATAAGAGAAAGAAGGATCAGCATGGTGTCTCATGAGAAATCTTTCGACCAGGCCAAGATACGTGTAGATGAACTGGTCAGCAAACTGGATCAGTACAGTCATGAATATTATGTGCTGGATCAGCCAACCATCCCTGATGAGGAATATGATAAGCTGTACCGCGAACTGGTTGAGCTGGAAGAGGCTTACCCGGAACTTATACAGAACAATTCTCCTACTCAAAGGGTAGGTGGAACATTGCTGGAAGGGTTCGAAAAAGTTGCTCACGACACCCCTATGCTCAGTCTTGACAATGCATTTTCAGAAGACGAGCTGATGGCCTTTGACCGGCGTGTCGCTCAACTAGTAGATGCCCCTTATTCTTATCACTGTGAGCTGAAGATCGACGGACTGGCTGTTTCGCTGAAATACGTGAACGGCAAACTTCAGCAGGCAGTTACGCGTGGAGACGGAACTGTGGGTGAAAATGTCACGGCTAATGTACGGACAATAAAATCGATTCCGTTGACACTGAAAAAGCCCCTGACGCTTGAAGCCAGAGGCGAAATCTACATGCCGAAATCATCATTTATTGCATTAAATGAAAAAAGAGAAGAACAGGGCGAGGCTGTCTTTGCCAATCCCCGTAATGCTGCTGCAGGCACATTGAGAAATCTTGACCCGAAAGTTACGGCGTCAAGAAATCTCAGCGTATTTTTATACGCCCTGACTAACGTATCGGAACAGCCGGTCGACACACAGGATGCTGCATTAACGATGCTTGACCAGCTCGGTCTGAAGACCAATCCTGAGCGAAAAGTTTTCGATTCGATGAGTGACGTATGGTCATTCATTGAAGACTATCAGGAAAAACGGACATCACTTCCCTATGAAATCGATGGGATCGTGATCAAGGTCAATGAACTGGTCAATCAGGAAAAAGCCGGCTATACAGTCAAAGCCCCACGCTGGGCTATAGCTTATAAATTTCCGGCAGAGGAAGCCCGTACGACGATTCGTGAAGTGGTGTGGTCTGTCGGCCGGACTGGAGTCGTGACACCTACAGCAATCATGGATCCGGTTCAGCTGGCAGGGACAACTGTTCAGAGAGCCAGTCTGCACAACATCGATCTCATGATCGAAAAGGATATCAGACTAGGTGACACAGCAGTGGTCAGAAAAGCGGGAGACATCATTCCCGAAGTCATTAAAGTAGATGTGGACGAGAGAAGTGAGGACAGTGAGCCTTATGTCTTTCCAACACATTGTCCGGCCTGTGACAGCGAATTGATGCATCTTGAGGACGAAGTAGCCCTCAGATGTATGAATCCTTCCTGCAGTGCGCAGGCTAAAGAACGACTGAGCCATTTTGTTTCCAGGAATGCTATGAATATAGATGGACTGGGAGAACGAGTGGTGAGTCAGCTTTACGAAAAAGGCTTGGTCAAAGACGTAGCCGATTTGTATTATCTTGAAAAAGAAGCACTGCTTGAACTGGACAAAATTGCTGATAAATCAGCGGACAACATGCTTAAAGCCATTGACGCTTCAAGGTCCAATTCACTTGAACGACTAATATTCGGACTCGGAATCAGACATGTCGGATCTAAAGCAGCCCGACTGCTGGCTGAAGAATTTGAATCGATCGATCATCTGAAGGCGGCGTCATTGGAATCCATCAGAGCTATCGAAGGCATCGGTGAAAAAATAGCAGACAGTATCCATTCGTTTTTTGAGCTGGAAGAAGCAGAAGACCTGATCGACAAGCTCAAAAAAGCTGAAGTAAGTATGACTTATACAGGGATCAAACAAAAAGAAGTAAAAACAGATTCCATGTTTGCTGATAAAACAGTTGTCATTACAGGAAAGCTGGAACACTTTACACGAAACGAGTTAAAGGAAAAACTGATCGAATTAGGTGCAAAGGTAACCGGCAGTGTATCGAAAAATACAGATTACCTGATTGCTGGAGAAGAGGCTGGAAGCAAGCTGACAAAGGCTGAAAGTCTGGATGTGCCGATTATCGATGAAACAACAGTAATAGAGGAGATTTAAAAATGAAAAGAAAAGAGAGTGGAAGTCAGTGAAAAATAAACGGCTAATAGGCATGCTGCTGACAAGTGCTTTGTTTCTGTCTGCCTGTGGATTCTTTCCGGATCCTGTCGATCCAAATCAGCCACTTGCTGAAAATGGTGAAATATCTGAAGAAGGTGAAGCTGACGGACAAGATGAAGAGTCATCCATTGTAGAAGTACAGATTGATTCTGAATATTACCGTCCTGTTGTCAGAGAAGACGGAACTTACGCTCCGAGCCAGTCGAGAGGGATTACTCGTCGACTGAATTCCAATTTGAATATGAGAACTTTCGAAAGTGACTTGATGCGTCATGCTCAGCGTTATTTTCCAACGAGTGATCATTTTTTCCAGGAAGGACAATTTATCCCATCCGCAACCATTAACAGCTGGCTGAGAAGACAGGAGCCTGTTGAAGAAGATGAGGATAACGAAGAAACAACAGAAGAAGCAAGTGAAGACCTCGGCTTGAATCCCGAAGACAATTCCGGAGCAGATTCACAAGAGCGGAATCCCATATATTTAAGTTCTATTCTAGAACATAACTTTTATGAACAAACAGATGATGGCCTTAAACTGGCCGGCATCAGCATTGGTCTTGCAATGAACTCTGTGGACTACTACGGTGATAATAGAGATCAGGAACAGATTATTCCTCTGGATGAGCTGCTTGAAGAAGGACAGGTCATGGCGGATAAGATCGTTTCTTACTTAAGAGAAATGGAAGAACTGGCCGATGTCCCGATCATGGTAGCTTTATTTGAGCAGTCCAGACGAGACAGCTTGGCACCAGGAACGTATTTCGCTGAAGGATTAAGCGATAGTGGCAGCGATTCTGTAAACAGCTGGAATCGTATCAATGAAAATCGGCTTGTCTTCCCGCTGGAAGGCATGCAGAGTGCGGAAGGAAACAGTTTTGCTAATTTCCGCTCTGAAGTAGAAGGGTTCTTCCCTAATGTCAGCGGAATTACAGGTGTCAGTCACTATATAGAGGAGCAGCTGGTTCATTTAGAGATCAATGTCATGACTCAGTTTTATGGGAAAGGTGAAATCATTGCCTTTACTCAATTTGTCAATGAAGCAGCAATCAATTATCTGCCAGAAAATGTTCCAGTCGAAATCAGACTGGAATCTTTGAACGGAATGGAAGCTTTTCTTCAGAAAGACAGTGATGACCAGGAATATTACGTAATGATTTTCAATTAAAAACACGCAAATGTGGAAAGAAGGGATGAACAAGATGGCAATAAACAAAGAAACAGTAAAGCAGGTTGCTAAACTGGCTAAGCTTGAGATTGGAGAAGAGGATATTCTTACATTTACTAAAGAAATGGACAGTATCATCGAAATGGTCGAGCAGCTGGAGGGACTGGATACGGAAGGCATTGAAGGCACGTATCATGGACTGAATCAGCATAACGTCTGGCGTGAAGATAAATCTGAAAGCGGGACAGATAGAGAAGACCTGTTTAAAAACGTGAAGACCCATAAAGACGGCTACATTGAAGTGCCGGCAATGTTTGACAACGGAGGGAGTGAAGCTTAATGAACTTTCTAGATTACACATTAGAAGAACTGCATGACAAACTCGTCAGTAAAGAACTGACAGCGGTCGACCTGGTTGAGGCATCCTATAGACGTATTGAAGAAACTGATGAGCAAGTCGGTGCATTCCTGGCTCTCAGCAAGGAAGAAGCACTGCAGGCTGCTAGAGAAACAGATGAAAAAGGCATCGATCCGAATAATGTGTTAAGCGGACTGCCAGTTGGGATCAAAGATAACATCTTGACAAAAGGAGTAACCACAACGGCCTCTTCTAAAATGCTGGAAGACTTCGTTCCTATCTATGATGCGACAGCAACTGAAAAACTGAAGGAAGCAGGAATGATCTCAGTCGGGAAACTGAACATGGACGAATTTGCCATGGGCGGATCCACTGAAAACTCTGCATTCAAACTGACGCGTAACCCTTGGGATCTTTCTAAAGTTCCTGGTGGATCATCCGGTGGTTCAGCTGCGGCTGTAGCGGCTGGTCAAGTGCCTGTTTCACTCGGTTCAGATACCGGTGGGTCCGTCCGCGAACCGGCTGCCTTTACTGGACTGGTCGGGGTTAAACCAACATACGGACGTGTCTCTAGATACGGGCTGATTGCTTTCGGTTCAAGTCTGGATCAGATCGGTCCATTTACTAGAACAGTTAAGGATAATGCTCTGGTACTCAACGCAATAAGTGGACATGATCCAAAAGACTCTACATCTTACAGTGGAGAAACACCAGACTTTACTGATGGCATCGATAAAGGTGTAAAAGGTTTGCGTATTGGTGTACCGAAAGAGTACTTCAATGAAGACGCTCATGAAATTGGTGTAATAGAATCAGTTCGTAAGGCTCTAAAAATTTATGAAGAACTGGGAGCGGAAATTGTTGAAGTCAGTCTGCCTCATTCACGTTATGGTGTTCCAGCCTACTATATTATCGCCTCTTCTGAAGCTTCAAGTAACCTGCAGCGTTTCGACGGGATCCGTTACGGCTACCGTTCAGAAAATGTCAGCTCACTTGAAGACATTTACGTCAAGACCCGTTCAGAAGGATTTGGACCTGAAGTGAAACGTCGGATCATGCTTGGGACATTCTCCTTGAGTTCTGGCTTCTATGATGCGCACTTCAAGAAAGCAGCTCAGGCGAGGACTCTGATCAGAAACGATTTCGATACAGTCTTTAAAGATGTAGACGTGCTTGTAGCACCAACTACGACGACAACTGCATTTGAAATCGGTGGAAAAATAGACGATACACTTGCTATGTACATGTCTGATATTCTGACGGTTCCTGTGAACCTTGCAGGCGTGCCATCACTTTCCATCCCTTGCGGCTTTTCAAATGATATGCCGGTTGGTATGCAGATCATCAGTAAGCATTTTGATGAGCAGATGATGTATCGTGTCGCTTATGCATTTGAGAAAGAAACAGACTTCCACAAGAAAAAACCAGCATTCAAGGGAGGAGAATAAAGAATGAATTTAGAACCCGTAATTGGACTTGAAGTACACGTTGAACTGAAAACTGAATCAAAAATGTTTTCTCCATCCCCGGCTCACTTTGGTGCAGAACCAAATACGAACACAAATGTTATCGACTGGGGACACCCTGGTGTGCTTCCTGTTGTTAACAAAAAAGCAATCGAGTTTGGAATGAAAGCCGCACTCGCTTTGAACTGTGAAATCGCGACCCATACAAAATTTGACCGTAAGAACTATTTTTATCCAGACAATCCTAAGGCTTACCAGATTTCTCAATTTGACCAGCCGATCGGATATGACGGATGGATCGAAATCGAGGTCAAAGGTGAAAAGAAAAAAATCCGTATCGAACGGGTACACCTTGAAGAAGATGCTGGAAAAAACATGCACGGTGAGGACGGTTCATCTTATGTCGATCTGAACCGTCAGGGTACACCTCTGATCGAAATCGTTTCTGAAGCAGATATGCGCTCGCCTGAAGAAGCGTATGCTTACCTGGAGACACTGAAACAGCTGATTCAATTCACTGAAGTATCTGATGTGAAGATGCAGGAAGGATCAATGCGCTGTGATGCGAATATCTCCTTGCGTCCATTCGGTCAGGAAGAATTTGGAACAAAAGCTGAACTGAAGAACCTGAACTCCTTTACTTATGTCAGAAAAGGACTGGACTTTGAAATCAGCCGTCAGGAGAAAATCCTGAATGCGGGTGGTGCATTGGATCAGGAAACCAGACGTTACGATGAGTCAACGGGCAAAACGATCCTCATGCGTACGAAAGAAGGGTCAAGTGACTACCGTTACTTCCCTGAACCGGATATTCCAAATCTGGTCATCAGCGATGAATGGATCGATTCAGTCAGAGCCTCTCTGCCGGAAATGCCTAAAGAAAGACAGGCACGCTATGTCAAAGAGTTCAACTTACCTGAATACGATGCGGTTGTTCTGACGGCGACAGTTGAAATGTCCAACTTCTTCCAGGGAACGGTCGATAATGGTGCCGATCCTAAGCAGGCTTCGAACTGGCTGATGGGTGAAGTATCGGCTTACCTGAACAGTGAACAGGTCGAATTACTGGATACAGCTCTTACGCCTGAATCACTGGCAGAAATGATCAACCTGATTGCTGACGGGACCATTTCGTCTAAAATTGCCAAGAAAGTCTTTAAAGAGCTTGTCACAAACGGCAGCACAGATGTAAAAGCTTTAGTAGAAGAAAAGGGCTGGGTTCAGTTAAGTGATCCATCTAAACTTCTTCCAATTATTACTGACACACTTGATAAAAATGAACAGTCCATCGAAGACTATAAGAACGGAAAAGACCGTGCATTAGGCTTCCTCGTCGGGCAAGTCATGAAACAGACAAGAGGTCAGGCCAACCCTGGAATGGTCAACAAATTATTGAAACAAGAGCTGGACAAAAGATAGATAGAGTAAAGGAGAGGATGTACATGAGACGTCGAGCCAGGATCATTTATAATCCCACATCCGGGAGAGAAACATTAAAACGAGCACTTCCGGAGATTTTGAATGTATATGAAAAATGCGGGTACGAAACGAGTGCGTTCTGTACCACCCCGACTCCTCTAAGTGCTCAAAATGAAGCGGACCGATGTACGAAAGATGGTTTCGATCTCATTATTGCTGCTGGTGGAGACGGGACGATCAATGAAGTCATCAATGGGATTGCTCCTCATGAATCACGCCCGAAACTGGCGGTCATTCCTGCAGGGACGACGAACGACTTCGCCAGAGCACTCAACATTCCGCGTAACGACTTTGTCAGAGCAGCTGAGTTAATCAACACCCATCAGTTTGTCAAAATGGATATCGGTAAAGTTATTACCGCTTCACAGGAACGTTATTTCATGAATATCGGTGCAGCGGGATCGCTGACCGAAGTGACCTATGATGTACCGGCAAACATGAAGTCCATTTTCGGTTCCCTTGCTTACTTTGTAAAAGGAGCTGAACTGCTTCCACGTATAGGTAAAGTGCCGGTGAGCATTTCTTATGATGGCGGTGTTTATGAAGGGACAGCTTCCATGCTTTTTGTCGCCTTGACCAACTCAGTAGGCGGATTTGAGAAAATCGCTCCTGACAAGAAACTGGGCGATGGCAAATTTACGCTGATCATTGTTAAAACGACGAACATTGCTGAAATTCTGAGACTACTTACCTTAGTCATTAATGACGGCAGGCACGTCAATCACCCGAAAATCATCTATACAAAGACATCTTCAGTAAAAGCCGAGTCATTGGTCGATAAACCACTGATGATCAATATCGATGGCGAGTACGGTGGTGATGCACCGGCAGAATTTGTCATGTATCAGCAGCATATGGAACTGGTAGCTGACCTTTCTGGAATGCATCTGACTGTCGACAGCAGGGATGCCGTGACCATCGAAAAAGAAAGTGAATTTCTTGAAGGTGTTTCTCAATTGGATGAAGTATAAGCACACAAAGCGCACAGATTATTTTCTGTGCGCTTTCGTTGTGTGACATGTATACTGAAGATAAGTAATGAACCATAAGGAGACGAGTAATGTCAAAAGATAAGAACAAGACAGCGACGCCTGTCAGGAAAAACGAGACTTTGGAAGCAGAGATTATTGATCTGACTCATGAAGGAATGGGTGTCGCAAAGATAGAATACTATCCGATATTCATCGAAGGTGCTCTAGTTGGAGAAACCGTAGAATTCAAAGTAATCAAAACGAAAAAGACTTTCGGATTTGGTAAGCTACTCAAAGTGATTGAAAAAAGTCCGGACCGCGTAGAGATTGAAGATGAAATCTATGCACAGACCGGTACGATGCCTCTTCAGCATTTGTCATATCCAGCACAGCTGAACTTTAAAAAAGAACAGGTCGAAAAAGTCCTGAGTAAAATTGGTAATTTGAGTGATATCGCTGTCGAAGAAGTCATTGGAATGGACGACCCCTTTGGGTACAGAAATAAGGCACAGGTGCCCGTCAGAAAAATAGATGGTCGTCTGACTACAGGATTTTTCCGTAAGAACAGTCATGACGTCATTCCGATAGAGGACTTCAAGATCCAGGATCCGAAAATCGATCAGGCCATCCTTACCGTGCGTGACATCATGCCCAAGTTCCATGTCAAACCGTACAATGAAAAGGCGCACACCGGCTGGCTGCGTCATATCATTGTCAGAAGAGGGTACTTCAGCGGTGAACTTATGGTTGTACTAGTAACCAACACACATGATTTCCATAGAGAAGAAGAAATCGTCTCTGCACTGACGAGAGCTCTACCGGAAATGGTCAGCCTGATCCAGAATATCAATACGGAAAAGACCAACGTCATACTTGGCACGGAGTCTCGAGTGTTATTCGGTCAGGACAGCTACAAAGACGATCTGCTGGGCTTCACCTTTACGATCTCACACCAGTCCTTCTATCAGGTTAACCCAGTCCAGACAGAAAAACTGTACCAGACTGCCGTAGACTTTGCCGGACTTAGTGGAAATGAAACCGTGATCGATGCCTACTGTGGGATCGGGACACTCACCTTAGCTTTGTCTAGACAGGCTAAACATGTACACGGCATGGAAATAGTAGAGCCTGCAATAGAGAACGCCAAACTGAACGCCGAAACGAACGGTGTAGCCAATGTCTCATTCGAAGTCGGACCAGCTGAAAACATCATTACAGAATGGGCAAAGGCAGATAAGCGTGCAGATGTCATCGTCGTCGATCCGCCTAGAAAAGGTCTGGCACCTGAATTCATTGATGCTGTACTGACCATGAAACCGGAAAAAATGGTCTATGTCAGCTGCAACCCTGGGACACTGGCCAGAGATCTGAAGATCTTATCCGAAAGTGGATACACAGTCGAAAAAGTTCAGCCCGTAGATATGTTTCCTCAGACATATCACGTTGAGACGGTAGTATTGATGTCAAGGGTAGAGAAGTAAGGATGTAATAAGATAAGTAAATAAAGGCTTTCCGTGATTTGAACTTATATTTAAGTCGAGTTCAAGGTCACGGAAATTTTTATTGTGAGAACATATCTAAAATCTAAAAATAGTAGGGTTGTGTAGATGGAATTACTTTCAGCCTTGCGAGTTGACGAAATTACTGTAAAAAATATGGTGAGTGGATATTATTACTGTGAAAATCGGAGCAAGTTGACAAGATGACTGTAAGTATTTTTTAGTAATATAAAACCACCTGCTTATCTAAACAATCAGTAAAACGGGACTTGCTATACTTGAAAAAACAATGCTTTTGTGGTATAGTAGTAGCACCTAATGGAGGTGTAAGTATGCATGGAGGATACAGAGAAGGCTCTGGTAGGAAAAGCGATAGAGATAAAAAGCAACCTGTAACAATCTATTTGAATAGCAAAGATAGAAAATTCATCGAGAATTCACCGTTGCCTGATTGTAATAGCTTCTCGCAAAAATGTAGAAAATTACTTGAAATGGGGATAAAGAAATTGGAATCAGAACTTAAACGAGAAACAAACGAAATAACATTTATAGATTTATTCTGTGGTTTGGGCGGAATTAGAATAGGGTTTGAGCAGGCACTTAATGAGTTTGACCTAAAAGGAAAATGCATATTTTCTAGCGATATCAAACCTGCAGCAATCAAAACTTACGAATTCAACATATTCGCCTTGCCGAAGGGTCGACAATAAAAATCTTTTTGCGGTTCTTGATCGAATGAAATATCACACCGAAAATTAGCCACTGAAAAGATATGTCTAATTTGTCTATGGCGTGCTATTACACTCAATCTTTTCAATTGTGCAGAAGATAAAACCCGAGTTGATAAGTGGTAGTCTGGTGTAAAATGGTGGTGGTTTATTCTCAGCTGTTTATCTTGGAATTTCAACAATTGATACTGGTCTAAAAAGTTGATACAAGAGGTTTTGAAAATTTGCTAAAAATTAAAGCTATCTATTTAATTCACAACATTTCAAAACAGAAACGTTGATAATGATTTTCCTATGAATAACCAGACTTTTTACTTCTCTGTTGAGAATGGAAAAAGAAAAACTCAAAAATAAACCACACCTTCTTATAATCAAAGCAGAAAATACCAATCTAAACAGTTGTGACAAAAAAGAATCTTTTACAAAGCCCGTTTCTGTCATCATCAACCACCCCCCGAACAGCCCAAAAAGACGGTCTGTTCTCCTCCGTGGCGGTAGCTAATGCCATACACTTATTTCAATTTAATCTGAAATTAGATCATAGAAATACATATATAATAGCAAAGAAAATCTATTATGTATGCATTATTTCTCATATAAAACTCATAACTTTACGACACGTTGATTTTTTTTGAAAGTTCCGATCAGAGGTTTTTTTGTTGTTAAAGTTCCGGTAAAAGTTTCTTACACTATAATAGTGTTGTGTGGTCCTGTTTGGAAAGGAAACTAAAACTATGAAAACAACAGGATACAAACATTTAAATAAAAAGCAACGTGATATCATCGAGTTTTACTTGAACGAAGATGCCAAGCTTTCTTCAATTGCATCTGAAGTAAATAAAGATGCACGTACAGTTTCAAAAGAAATTAAGAAACATCGTTATCTTTACGTTCGTGCAAATGCTAAGAATATTTGTGGCTTACAAAGTTCATGCAAAAAGACAAGACTATGTAATCTTTGTGTTGCTGGTAAATGTAAGTATTGTCGTGTGGAACGCTGTTCTGATTTCTGTGATGACTTTCAAGAGTATCCACAGTGTCCAAGAGTGAAGCAGTTCCCTCATGTCTGTAATGCATGTGCATCATTAAAAGACTGTTCTTTACCAAAACTCTTTTATAAAGCAAATCATGCACAAACTCAATATTTGTTTAATGTATCTGATCATAAACAAGGTCCAAGGCTATCTGAAGCTCAATTAGCTGTTCTAGATAACATTATTTCTAAAGGTGTTAAAAACAAACAATCCATTGAAGTCATTCTACATACCTCGGGATTATCTACGGTTGCTTCTACAGTATATGACTATATTAATCGAGGTTATCTAACTGTTAAAAATGTAGATTTGAAACGAAAAGTAGCGTATAAACAACGCTACACAAGCAAACCTAAAGCAAAACCAATCAGCTATGATTATCTTATAGGTAGAAGTTTCAAAGATTTTACTCAGTTTATACTAGATTATCCTACAGCGAATGTTTGGCAAATGGATACCATTGAAGGACTAAAAGGACAAAATGAATCCGCAGTACTTTCATTACTACATACTAAGTCTAACCTTCAACTCTATTTTTTATTAAAAAGTATTACCCAAGAACAAGTGCTTCAAGTGTTTCACACTCTGAAACAAGCGCTTGGCGATGAGTTGTTTAGAGACACCTTTGAATGTATTCTAGGTGATAATGGCAAAGAATTTAGAGATCCATTGTCCATTGAAACTAGTTTGCTTACTGGAGAAAAACTCATCAATGTGTTCTTCTGTGAAGCTCGTCGTTCAGATCAAAAAGCAAAATGCGAGAAGAACCATGTTCACTTTCGTGAATGTGTTCCTAAAGGAAAGAGCATGAATTTCCTTACACTAAAGAAACTAAATGCTGTTTCGCTACAAGTAAACAACTATCCAAGAAAATCCTTACAATATCATTCTCCTTATCAAATTGCATCATCACTACTAAATGAAAAGGTGCTTGAGTGTAATCGATTGTCATTTGTACCACCAATTGACGTCAATCTCTCTAGCACCATTTAATTAAAACCAACAGGACCACTCATAACGCACTCATCTGTTACGGAACTTTCATAACAAGTAAGAAAAATCTCATCGTTTGAAAGTACTTTTAGTGTCTTTCTTTATCCTGTTTTCACCATCATTATAAACTATTTACTCAACATCTTCACATTTTTCGCATTAAAAAAGCTCCATATCTTAACTAAACACGGAGCTTTCATTTGAAACGGAACTTTAATTACAATTCAAGCTAACTTTACGACAACATATTTAATAAATTAGTTGATTAAATATTCTTAACAAATCAAACGATTTTTCCATTACTCATTTTAATTTGTTTATCAACTAATCCTTCTACTTGAATTTTCACATGCGAAGCAATAACAATTATTTTCTTTTTCTTCTTTTCTTTTTCTAACAAGTTATAAACAATTTCTAAATTTTCATCGTCAATACCATTAAATGGTTCATCCAACAACAAAACATCTGGATTCTCCATAAAAGCTTGACAAAGTGCTAACCTTTGCTTCATTCCAAGTGAAAAAGATTTGACACGCTTATCTTTTACTTCATATAAGTTAAATATCTTTAACCATGATAAAATATCCTTATCACCAATTCGCTTGTTAATTGTAGCAAGATAATTTAAGTTGTAAAAAGCTGTTTCGTTTAAGAAAAATGTTGGATTTTCAATAATTACACCAAACTTGAATGAACTGTCTAGTAACAATTCTCCTTTATCTGGACTAATTAAACCACAAATCATTCTAAGTAGCATAGTCTTACCACTACCATTGTGCCCATAAAGTAAAGTCACTTCCCCAGGATTAAGGGTTAAGTTTATATTTGTTAGCACCTCTTTTCCTTTTAAAACCTTACTGATATCTTTTAAATTAATCATTTTTAACGACTCCTAAATATTCAAATTTTTTAAAAAACAATACTTTAAAAACAAATAGCCCTACCCAAGAGAATAACTTTAAAAGTAAAATCTGAATTGGCATCTCTAGCAAAGCCCAAGTACCAATGATAAATAAATGAGCGATTATTGTAAAATCTACGACCAAATACGATACCAGGATAACAGTAAGTAACATTAAATAGGTAAATTTTGAATCAATTGATTTTAACTTAAAGATCATAAAAATCTCACTCCACAAAAAGACCGAAAAAAGCAAGGAGACCATTAATATGATAACCTCTCTTATGTTAGAATCGGCACTCATTTGTGAAAATAAAAATGACACAGCCAGTTGAATCATAAAAAGAGAAACGATCTTCTTATATAAATCTTTGGAAAGAATAAAAACCAGTTTTTTTAAAGTTGTTCGTGTTCGTGTGTAGGTTATCAATTGAAAATGTATGTATAATTCTTTCTGGACATAGACTAAAAATATGATACAAAAGACAAGGTGTAAAAAGAGTGACATTAATCTCAAACTGCCTGTTTCAATATCAAAGGGAATTAATAAGGAAAAAGTCGTTGCAAAGGAATAAGTATTTATTCTATCAATAAAAATGACATGAAAACAGGTAAATAAAAACGCAAAGAGTAATTTTATTTTCATAAAAAATTGTCCTTTTCTTTAAACTTAAACAATAACAGTATATACACTAAGATAGAAATACTAACAATAAACCAGTTAGAAATAAGGTCTAAATCAAAATTTGTTTCCATAATGAAATGAGCGCTCATAACAGTTGTTACATAAAGAAAATTAGAAAAAATAAGGATCAAAAAACCAAATGCGATATGCTTTAAGAAAATATATCCAATATAAAACAACAGTTGCGTAAATAAAGCAAAAGTCCATAATCTAACAAATGCGTGTATATAAAGTAGACTCAGTATAAATGAAAACCTAAACAATAATCCGCTTAACAAAAATGACAAAAAGATGAAGAGACTGATTTTTAAACTATTAAATAGGATCATGCTAAACCACTCATGAAATAGTTTCTTTCCCAGCCTTACACGATACTCAATGCTTAAAACAGGGATATATTCAAATAAAATAAAAGGTAGCATCAACAAGGTAATCACAAAAAAATAGGTTTGAAAATGATTAAGGTATGCATCTATAAAAGGTAAAAAAGCACGCTCATCCATTAATGAAAAATCATAAGCTAAATAAAGAATAAAACCAAAAATAACTAGATAACTTGTACTTCTGCCACATTTTCTACTCATAAATAATTCCTCGAATGAGCGGAAATATTTAGGTAATATAAAATAAAGAATAAGAAAGCAAAAACAAATAGAGGTGCAAAGCTTCTTAACGTTAATAACATATCAAAATGAGCATTAAAGGTATCATTTATAGCAGTAACTAAAAACTCTGGAAAAAAGGGGCTTATTAGCCGACTTGTCGCAGGTATTAAATTCCCTAACACAGTACCTAATAAATAAGGTAAGAAAACAAAAAGAAAGATAGGAAGGGCTTGAATCAGATACTTATTTTTGATCCACACATTCGATAGAAGTGTAATACCATTTACAAAAATAACCAGTAGTGAAATCCAAATATTTTGGATAAAAATAACCAAAAACACTTGAAACCTTGTCAATTCATATCCAGCACTCATTTCAGTTAAAACCCCTCTAGTAGGCATCCCTCCGAACATCAATGCCAGTAACAATGAAATAAGATTAGAAATGAGTACAATACTCATAATATAAAAAGATTGACTTAACAACATCTGATTTAAACGTTTTTTAAAAGGGATTCTTGTCATTGTCAAATTTCCAAAGCCATTGTCTTTTTCATTTTGCAATCTCGGGCTTAGAAAAGCACCACTCCATGCATATAATGTTATTAATCCAATTGCAAAAAGTCCAGCAGAATTGAACCAATAATTAAATAAAAACCGAATTCCTGTATAGCCATCTAGAAAATGAATCAGAGCTTCCTGATTTAAATCAGGACTTGTATCACCGAGTAAAGCCCTAAATTCATTTTTTTCTGCTAATGAAAAAGAAAAACTAATGACACTAATTAAAACCAGTAAGACGAGAATAATAACCGTACTTTTAGAAAAAAAATCTTTTTTATACATTTTGACCCACACACATACCACCTCACGATCTTTACAAATTTAATCATCAATTACAAAGAAATAAGCCACATTTTTTCACATGCGGCTCTTTTAAGCTTTTAAATTAAATAACTAGCGTACACGATGTTGTAAACGAACCGACTGATTATTTGTAACTTGATTCCATGCAGGATTTACTTGGATAAAATAAGCAAATCCTGCTTCTCCAGTATGAGAGCCAGTCACAGTTCTTCCATCATCAGCCACACCCATTGAAGAACCACGAATCGCACCAGCAGAGTTAACTAAACGAACACTTGGTCTTGAAGCCATTGAACGTGAGATAGTATGAGAATCCCATCGTCCCTCACTTGTTGTTTGCTGCGCACCAATTCGAGTACCTAATGTATTTACTCCATTCCAATTTGTATTAGCATTCACAGTAAATGTTTGTGCATTTGCCCATGTACTAGCTGAGGCTACGATAGTAGCGCCAAGTAAAACACTGCCAATTCCGAAAGCAATGATGGGTTTTTCATGTTTTCAACTAATTTGTTTACATTTTTTGTTACTTTTACCATTTAAAACCAACTCCTTGAATGTAGTATAATTTTTCGTTCAGATTGACAAATCAGAATATTCATTTCCTTGCAAGTGATTTCTCTTTTTGAACTTGCTTACATTGTACTAGATCAGAAAAGAAAAATCAACAATTTTGTTTAAATGTTTGTGAAAATCGTCCGACAAAATTCGACTTTGATGATGTGAAGATTCAGATTGTGTATAAGGGAAACGACTGTAGGGAGATTCAGGGCATTATTCTGATGCAACTATGAACTACTGTACTAGCTTTCTATGTATCAACTGAGCTTATTAATAGATTTTCTTTGCTATTATATATCCTGAATTATTCAAGTAATTTCGCAAAACAGCGTGCAAAGAACGTAACGACAATACTTTTAACATCTTTTTTCCTTCACCCGATGGGTGAAGGTTTTGTTTTGTCGAAAACCAATGAAAAAAGCACTCCGATTTGCTATAATTGTAGTTACAACACAAACAGAATACCAGGCAGTGTGACAGTTAGTACTCCTAGCGATTATCCTGATGAAGAGATAAGGCTCTTTGTATTAAAGAAAATGCCAGAAATCACTAAGGTAAGAGACAGGATGCTGTCACAGGCGCGTCAAACTGAGAGAGAATATGTTTCAGGAGAATCCCATTTCCTGTGGGGAAAGCCATATCGGCTACAAGTTGTCTATGAAGGAAACAAATACGAAATTTCAAAACTACCAAACAAGATAATATTGACTGCTCCCGAAAGATCAACTAAAGAATCAAGGGAGAGGGCATTCAATGAATGGTACAGAGAAGAACTTAAACGAGTGTTGGATGGGATTGTTTCAAGGTGTGAAACAAAAACAAACCTCCATGCTAATGAGTACAAAATTAAGAATATGAAAACTAAGTGGGGTACATGCAATATTGATAAAAAAAGAATATGGATTAATCTACAGCTAGCCAAGAAACCAATAGAATGTCTTGAATATGTTGTTATCCATGAACTGGTACACTTGTTAGAAAAGAATCACACCCATAGATTCAATTCACTTGTGGAGGAGTTCTACCCTACCTGGAAAGAGGCAAGAAAGTTATTGTCAGAGTTGCCTTTGGATCATATTGAAAAAGGAGAACAGGTAGATTATGAAAAGGAAGATAACTCCAAGTGATGTATTCGATATCAATAAAAAATCAGGTGCTCTAATTCTTGGAAAGAATCGCCTTGATGACTATGCAACAAAATTTCTGACTAAATACTGTAAACAGGCATTGGTTGAACCGATGCCTCTTCCGGTTGATGACATTCTTAAGGATATGGGGCTTACTGTTCAAGAAGTTCATTTATCAAGCGACCTAGATGTTTTTGGATGTTGTTTACTTTTGGATGCAGATGTTGATATATATGACAGGGAAACAGGTAAATATTTATCAACTTCCTTCAGTGCTGGAACAGTATTAATTGACCCTTTGTCCGAGTCTTTATATGGTGAAGGCTCGAAAAGAAATACGCTCATTCATGAAGCACTACACTGGGAAAAAGATAAAACATATTTTCAAATTCTTAAGGTTAAAAATAAAAATGAATCTGAAAAATTATATCCAATTTTATGCCGACAATCCGAGACTTTCTTTACACCACCAGAGGGTAAGAACACAAAAGAAAATGAAGTTCGATGGTTGGAATGGCAAGCACATAGATTAGCTCCTAGAGTCCTGATGCCCAAAAATTGCTTCAAAAGGAAAGCGTTAGAGTTTATTGAGCAGTATAAAGCATCTGGTGAAAATACGATATACTCTTGTGACACCTTGATTGAGGATTTAAGCAGCTTCTTTATAACGTCAAGGCTATCAGTAAAGTATAGATTGATTGAAGTTGGTTTAGAGGATATCATATCAGAATTCTCTGATTACAATGATGTCTATGAAGAAATCAATAGTAATCAAGATTTTGTTAGATTAACTCCAGTTGAAGCATTGAAAATAATTGATTCAGATTCAACTCTACAGAACTGGATAACAGAGAGACATTTTGTATACGCTGACGGATACTTTGTACTTGCCAACAGCCAATATGTTACACAAAAAGATGGAAAACTCTTTTTAACGCCAAAGGCAAAGAAAAATCTCTCTAAATGTGTTATCAATATTCGTGAACAGAATTTTGTAACATACACTAATACTTACAAAGACTTGCTTGGGTATACGGTCCTTAAGAAGGTTGAAGGTATTGATAGTAGACTTCTTACGTTTCATCCTAAGTACCAATCCCCTTTACTGAATGAACCTGAAGAAACATATCAAGCATTTTCTCAACAGCTAGCTTCTTATAATGAGGAGGAAGAAATTGAACTCATTAAGTTGCTTGGTGACCCTACCAAAACACTATGTAATTGTCTGTGGTTTTTGATGGAAAATAGAAAGTGGAATTATCCTGATAAGTTTAATGAAGAGACAGGAATCCATAAAAATTATCATGGTAGAATAAAAAATGATAAAGCCAACAATATGACAACGAACGTGTTGATGGCCATCTGTGTTGGTATGCAGTTATGCACGAGGATTACGCAAAAGCTGTTTGATAAATCAAATAATAAACTAGATTATTATAAAGATCCCGATAAGACTTATATTCGTATTATGGATACTATGCCAGGGCTTTCGCTTGATGATTTCAATGGTATTTTAGGGAAATGTGGTATTCAAGAACTAGGTAGTGAAATAAAAGAATAAAAAAGTTGATAACTCGATGAGTTGGTTTAGGACCCCGAAAGGGGTTCTTTTTTTATGCCCAAATTTAGAAAAGGCTGATAAATAGGCAAATTTGGCCCAACTCAACGAGTTGGGCGTGAAATTTTTAAACCTATTATATTTATAAATGTAAGGTACAAGCTTTACAAAAATTAAATGCGTCTAAAGCTGGCCAGCAGAAGACGGCGGATTCATAAATGATTCTAAGATAGCCAATAACAGGTTATTAGAAAATTTGTGATCCTCCGTTTTATTTCCTATACGTAATTTTAGGAAGTAATTCTGTTGGTCATTTTTTCAAAGATTCATTAGTTCTCCGCCGCCTTCTAGGACGGGATAGGAGAGTCTAATGAGATTATCAGTGAGATACGACAACAAATTTCAGATTATCGAACTAAATGAAAAAGAAACCGAGGAAATGTGGATTAGTTTATCGCTCGAAGGTGATGAGCTTCCAAACTCTGACAAAGAACGGTTAATTCAAGATGCCTTTAATGAAAAATTTAATAAGCCCGAATACAATAACTGGCACAAATTTGACAGGCACAAGGGATATTCAATAGCCAAACCAAATGCAGATGGTCTGGAATGTGATACTTCAGAACCTCTAATGAAAGAAGTAGCCGATGATAGAGTTTTTAGAAAAGATGAGCTCGAACGAGCCTATCAAAATGAATATGAAGATGTCTGCCAATGGATACGCACTGCTCTTGGCAAAAAGCAGAACTGGGCAGATATGTTCATTGCAGTACGCATTGACGGTATGTCGATTCGAGAATATGCCAGTTCCACAGGTGCTGATGAAAACAACATTACTCAGAAATTAAAGCGGGCAACAAAGAAATTAGAACAAGAATATAAAAACCGTCAGATTTGACCTTCTCCCAAGGCTACTAGGTAGGAGGTCAAGACCTCCAAAAAATACAAGGAGGTAATTCGAATGGAATTACAAGTTTACAGAAATGCAGAGTTCGGCTCTGTACGTACTACAACGATTGGTGGTCAACCTTATTTTGTCGGTAAGGATGTAGCTGGTATTCTCGGTTACGCAAATACCCGAAAAGCATTAATTGACCACATTGATGAAGAGGACAAGGATGACGTAACGATTCGTGACGCCATCGGAAGAAATCAAACGATGATTGCAATCAATGAATCCGGTCTCTATAGCCTCATCCTCTCAAGCAAGATGCCAAGTGCCAAAAAGTTCAAACGCTGGGTCACAAATGAAGTACTCCCTGCTATTCGGAAACATGGACTTTATGCAACAGATGATTTAATCGCAAATCCAGACCTTGCTATCGCAGCATTTACTGCACTGAAAGAGGAACGTGAAAAGAACAAGGAATTGATGGCGGCCGTTGCGATTGGTCAGCAGCAAATTGCTGAGATGAAACCCAAGGCTACTTACTATGATGTGGTTCTTAAATGCAGGGATGCAGTCAATATTTCTGTTATTGCCAAAGATTACGGCTGGAGTGCCATGCGCATGAACGAATACCTTCATGAAAAAGGGATTCAGTTTAAGCAAGGTGATATTTGGCTTCTTTATCAAAAGTATGCTCCCAACGGATATACCAAAACTAATACTCACATTTACGAAGATAGCAAAGGTATAAAGCATACGAAAGTGCATACCAAGTGGACACAAAAAGGCAGACTCTTTATCTATGAACAGTTGAAAGCAGACGGTATTTATCCGCAGATTGAGATGGAGGTGTGATATGGGAATTAATATGAAAAATGCAGAAGGGTATCATGACCCAACTCCTCATAAAGCACTTAGCAATATCACCCGTGAGGAAAAGGCAGCAGCAAAAGCTGCCTTTAAGCCCCTTGTCTATATTTGCTCTCCTTTTAGCGGAGATATAGAAATCAATAATAAGCGAACACGAGCATTTTGTCGTTATGCTTTAGATAAGGGCAATATCCCGCTTGCCCCTCACCTTCTGTTTCCACAGTTTATGGATGATAACAATGAACAGGAACGTGACCTTGCTATTTTCATGGACATTATCTTGATGGGAAAATGCCAAGAAGTCTGGGTACTCGGTGATGTGATTTCAAGAGGTATGAGTATTGAAATTGAAAAAGCAAAGAAACGCAGACAGCCGGTTAGATACTTTAATAAAGATTTCAAGGAGGTAGAGTCTCTATGAAAATTTCATACGGCAACAGCCGAATGGATAAGAAATGGAAAAACACAGACATCAGCTGGGAGGACTTCTGCTCTCGTGTTAAGACCACGCAGCGTACCACTGAAACCGTAGAAGAATATCGAAAAATGAGAAAAGGTGGTCAGGACTCCATTAAAGATGTCGGGGGTTTTGTCGGCGGTCACTTAAAAGATGGTAGACGTAAAAAAGGGAATGTTCTATCACGCTCCATGCTAACCCTTGATATGGATTATGGCACAAGTACTATCTGGGAAGAAATCTCTACCTTCTTCCCTTATCGGTGTTGTATCTATTCTACTCATAAGCATACTCCAGAACATCCAAGACTAAGGCTGATCATTCCTCTCTTTCGTGATGTGGGAGAGGAAGAATATGCTGCTGTTAGTCGCATGGTCGCAAAAGAAATCGGCATCGACCTTTTTGATGATACGACCTATGAACCAGAAAGATTAATGTATTGGCCGTCTACTTCAAGAAACGGTGTCTTTGTGTATGAGGAAAAAGATGGCTCTCTCCTTGATCCTGATATGTTTCTAAATAAATACGATGATTGGCGAGACACCAGTACTTGGCCCGTATCCTCCAGGCAATCAGAAGTTATTGATCGCTCATTAAAGGAACAAGTCGATCCACTTTCTAAAGAAGGTGTCATCGGTACTTTTTGCCGTACCTACTCAGTTAGCACTGCAATCGATATGTTTTTAAAGGATATATACGAGCCTTCAGCAATGACTGGTCGCTATGATTATATCCCGGCTGATTCTAGTGCCGGGGTTATCCTCTATGATGATAAGTTTGCCTATTCCCACCACGCAACAGACCCTGCAAATGGGCGGCTTCTTAATGCTTTTGACCTTGTTCGCATTCATAAGTTTGGTCATTTAGATGATCGAGCGACAGAAAGCACACCTCCAAGTAAACTACCATCCTTTATCAACATGTGCGAATTTGCCATCCAAGATGATGAAGTAAAAGCACAGTTTACGAAAGAGCGGATGGAACAGGCAACCATTGATTTTACGGAGGACAATTGGCAGACAGCACTTGAACTGGATAAGCAAGGAAAGATTAAGGACACCTTGGATAATATAGTTCTCATCATCCGTAACGATTCAGAACTAGAATCTATTGCTTTTAATAAGCACCGTGATGGAATCGATGCAAGAGACGGACTGCCTTGGGAACAGATGAAGGGCGGCTGGAATGATTCAGATAATGCAGCCCTTAAAGTTTATCTATCTAATAAATATGGCATCTACTCCCCAACCAAAACAAAGGACGCCATATTAGCAGTCGCAGCAGAGCGATCCTATCATCCTATCAAGGAATACCTTGATCATTTATCAGAGTGGGACGGAACCCTTCGCGTTGAAACCTTGCTGATTGATTACTTCAACGCAACAGATAATTCCTATACCAGAGCTGTTACCAGAAAAATGATGGTAGCAGCAGTCGCTAGAATTGTTCATCCTGGTACAAAATTCGATAGTGTCTTAATTCTAAATGGACCACAAGGAATCGGTAAATCCACCTTCTTTGCAAAGCTTGCAGGTGATTGGTTTTCCGATAGTTTAACCCTCACCGATATGAAAGATAAAGCAGGTCCTGAAAAACTTCAAGGGTATTGGATATTAGAATTGGGCGAATTAGCAGGCATGAGAAAAACCGATGTGGAAGTTGTGAAATCCTTTATTTCAAGATCGGATGATAAATACCGTGCCAGTTATGGGGTGAATGTTGAAAGCCACCCACGTCAATGTATCATTGTCGGCTCTACCAATGCAGAAAGTGGATTTTTGCGAGACATCACGGGTAACCGAAGATTCTGGCCAGTGTGTATTAGTGGTGACGGTAAAAGAAAAGCATGGCAGATGTCCGTATACGATGTAGAGCAGATTTGGGCAGAAACTTTGGTACTTTATGGGAAGGGTGAAAAGCTCTATTTAGAGGGCAGTGATGTAGAGTTGGCAACGAATGAGCAGGCAGATGCCATGGAGAGTGATGAGCGAGAAGGGCTTGTTCGCACTTACCTCGATACACTTTTACCCGATGACTGGAATGACCTGTCCTTATACGAGCGAAGAAACTACCTAAACGGTAGTGAATTTGGTGGGGAATCCCGTGTCGGTACGGTTGAACGTACGCTTGTTTGCAATATGGAAATTTGGTGCGAATGCTTTGGAAGGGATGCCTCCGCCATGAAACCTGCAGACTCCTATGCCATTGCAGGCATTATGAAAAAGATTAATGGGTGGAACAAGTACCAAGGGAACAAGAACGGAACAAGTAATTTTCCCCTTTACGGTAGGCAACGTTGTTACGAGAAGAATGAGTAAGGTCGTTCCTTGTTCTTTAGTTGTTCCTTATGCTTGTTCTCTTAAAAACCCAGTCATTACCGATGTTCTGGCTTTACTTGAATGAGTGGAACAAGAGTTTTACTACTTAGTAATAAATTAATAAATAGTAGTAGTAAAGCATCGTGAGCGTATGTATGCGCGCGTATAGGAAAAAACGTTAAAAGTTGTGCTTGTTGTTCCTGATGAATTGTTGGAGGTCATTTATGCAAGAAAAATATATAGAACAAAAACTGGTAGCGACAGTAAAAAGCATGGGAGGTATTGCCCCGAAATTTGTGAGTCCTGGAATAGATGGAATGCCCGACCGCATCGTGTTACTTCCCATGGGAAGAATCGCCTTTGTCGAATGTAAGGCGACAGGAAAAAAGATGCGACCTTTACAAAATAAAAGAAAGAAGCAATTAGAGGCATTAGGCTTTCTAGTCTATTGCCTTGATGATATAGAACAGATTGGAGGGATACTTAGTGAAATACAAGCCACATGAATACCAAAGCTATGCCACTGAATTCATTTTATCCCATCCCATATCGGCTGTATTTCTTGAAATGGGTTTAGGTAAAAGTGTAATTACCTTATCCGCCATATTTGATTTGTGTTTAGATAGCTTTCTCGTTTGCAAGGTGTTAGTGATTGCACCTTTAAGAGTAGCAAGGGATACATGGCCTGCTGAAATTAAAAAGTGGAATCATCTAAAAGGACTCTCTTATTCGGTGGCAGTGGGAACAGAAAAAGAAAGAATCGATGCCCTCAAGAAACAATCAACGTTATACATCATCAACCGTGAGAATGTGGATTGGTTGGTTCATAAAAGTGGTATTCCTTTTCATTTTGATATGGTGGTCATTGATGAGCTATCATCCTTTAAGTCTTATGGTGCAAAGCGGTTTAAGAGTCTACTTAAAGTAAGACCCTCTGTAAAAAGAATAGTCGGCCTTACCGGAACTCCCTCCAGTAATGGATTGATGGATTTATGGGCAGAGTTTCGCATTCTTGATTTGGGTCAAAGGCTCGGACGCTACATTAGTCATTATCGAAATACCTATTTTAAGCCAGATAAGCGAAATGCTCAGATTATATTTTCTTATAAACCACTGCAAGGTGCTGAAGAGGAAATCTACAAACAAATATCAGACATCACCATTTCTATGAAATCTACCGATTATCTCACCATGCCAGAATACGTCAGCAATGAGGTGTTCGTAACTTTAAGTGAAAAGGAATGGAACATATACTCTAAATTGAAAGATGATATGGTCACAAAATTAGGTGATGAAGAGATTGATGCAGTTAATGCTGCTGTGCTTTCAGGAAAACTTCTACAGATGGCAAACGGGGCTGTCTATGATAGTGAAAACAAGACACATATCATCCATGACAAAAAACTTGATGCACTAGAAGATTTAATTGAAGGTGCAAATGGCAAACCTGTACTCGTTGCATATTGGTTCAAACATGATTTAGAGAGAATTAAGAATAGATTTCCGGTGAGGCAAATAAAAGCATCGAAGGATATTGAAGATTGGAATGATGGCAATATCCCTATCGCTGTGATTCATCCAGCAAGTGCAGGACATGGTCTTAATCTTCAAAGCGGTGGTTCGACACTTATTTGGTTTGGACTCACCTGGTCATTGGAGTTATATCAGCAAACCAATGCCAGACTTTATAGGCAAGGTCAAAACGAGACGGTTATTATCCATCACATACTTACCAAAGGTACTATTGATGAAGATGTAATGACTGCTCTTACAAGAAAAGAAGAAACACAAGCCTCTCTTATTGATGCTGTAAAGGCAAAGTTGGAGGTAATGCGATGACCACACCTTATGAAAACTTATCCAATGCCATCATTTTAATGGCAGTTAAAGATTATAGGGATGCACTAAAGAAACTTAAAAAACGTTCAAACTATGAGCCGGCTAAAATAATGAAAAACGAGGTGGAGAGGTTCTTCCGCTCTGATTGGTATAGAGAACTTACCTCTGTTGATGGGAACATCCTAATCAAAAAATTAAAATCGGAGGTAAGAGAGATATGAAAGTAAAGGAATATTTACACCAAGCTTACAGGCTTGATAAAAGAATACAATCAGACATCGAAGAAATGGAATCCTTAAGAGAAATGGCAACAAGTGTATCATCACCAAGTTGGGATGAAAAAGTTCAAACCTCACAAAATGCCGATGCCAAGTTTGTAAGGTGTTTGGAGCGGATTATGGATTTGGAAAGAAAAATAAACACAGAAGTAGATAATCTTGTAGCACTCAAGGAGCAGATAAGGCGTGTTATAAACGAGGTTGCAGACACTGATGAGCGCATGGTATTACGGTATCGGTATGTCCATAACCTAACCTGGGAGCAAATTGGCGATGAACTTAATGCCGATAGAACAACAGTCTACAGATGGCATAATGCAGCTCTTAACCATGTAACTCTTCCTAAAGATCCTATTAAAATATAGCTTGCACAACTTGCAACACTTTGCAACAAGATACCACTATTGCATTTGTGTTAGTATATAATCAGCAAAATAGAATATTTACCAAGCCTTGTGGGAATTCCTCGCAGGGCTTTTTCTATGCCCGGAAAGCGAGGTGAAATGATGCCCAAAAGACCAAAGCGACCGTGCAGTACCCCAGGTTGTCCTAACCTAACCGATGGGAGGTACTGTGAGGACCATAGAGTAGTGGAGCGCAGGCGCTACGATAAATTTGAACGTTCACCGGATGTCAATAAAAAGTACGGTAGAGCATGGAAGAGAATCCGTGACAGATATGCCAGGGAACATCCTTTGTGTGAGATGTGCGAGAAAAACGGACGGCTTACCTCTGCTGAAGAAGTACATCACATCCTCCCCATTTCTTTAGGCGGTACGCATGACAAAAGTAATTTGATGTCTTTATGTAAGTCCTGCCACAACAAGATACATTTAGAAATTGGTGATAGACAGATTCGTAAGTGAGCCAGGGGCGGTTCAAATCTCTACACCTTTTATAGCGGACAACGGCCTGGGGTCTTGCGTGTAAAAATCAGAAATCAAAGGGGGTATTAAAGACTTTTAGAAAAGCGAGGTGGAAAAATGGCAAAGGACGGTACAGCAAGAGGTGGCCAGCGTGTTGGCGCAGGAAGAAAATCAAAAGCTCTAACAGATAAAATTGCTGATGGCAGATTAAACGGGGCTCAAGTACTGCCGGAGCCAGCAGAAATGGAAGGCACGGATGTTCCTCCAGTAAAAGATTATCTAAAGGCGGCTCAGAAAAACGGTAAAGACCTCTGTGCAGAAGATATTTATATAGAAACCTATAAATGGTTAAAGGATCGTAGCTGCGAAATGTTAGTAAACAACCAGCTAATCGAGCAATATGCCATGAGTGTTTCTCGTTGGATTCAGTGCGAGGAGTGTATTTCAGAATATGGATTTCTTGCAAAGCATCCTACTACATCAGCAGCCATAGCATCACCGTATGTTGCTATGAGCCGTGAATACATGAAACAAGTAAATCAGTGTTGGTATCAGATATACCAGATTGTAAAAGAAAACTGCTCTGTAGAGTTCGGTGGCAGAAGTCCACAAGATGATTTAATGGAGCGGCTATTATCAGCTCGGAAAGGAAAATGAAAATGATAATTGAAAAAAAGAATATAAAAGACCTGCTTCCTGCTAAATACAATCCTCGTAAAGATTTAAGGCCAGGTGATGCAGAGTATGAAAAGCTGAAACGCTCGATTGAGCAATTCGGGTATGTGGAGCCGGTTATCTGGAATAAGGTGACCGGCAATGTTGTAGGTGGTCATCAAAGACTTAAGGTGCTCATTGATATGGGTATATCAGAAGTCGAATGTGTCATCATTGAGATGGATGAGGAAAAAGAAAAAGCACTCAATATCGCCCTTAATAAAATTAGCGGTGATTGGGATAAGGATAAACTTGCCCTCTTGATTGCTGATTTACAAGGAGCAGATTTTGATGTATCTCTTACTGGATTTGACCCTAAAGAACTGGATGACTTATTTAAAGATACCATTAAAGATGGAATTCACGATGATGACTTTGATGTGGATGAAGAATTAAAAAAGCCTGCAATCAGCAAATTTGGTGACGTATGGACGCTAGGTAGGCATCGGCTGGTATGTGGTGACTCCACAAAAAAAGAAACCTATGATCTGCTGATGAATAAAAACAAGGCGAATTTGTGTGTGACAGACCCTCCCTACAACGTAAATTATGAAGGCTCTGCAGGGAAAATCAAAAACGATCATATGACAAATGATGCCTTTTATCAATTCCTCTTAGATGCCTTTATCAATATTGAGGAAGCATTAGCAGACGATGCCTCCGTCTATGTATTTCATGCCGACACCGAAGGGTTTAATTTTAGAAAAGCCTTCTCGGATGCCGGTTTTTATTTATCCGGTTGCTGTATATGGAAAAAGGACTCCCTTGTACTTGGACGTTCACCATATCAATGGCAACACGAACCTGTGCTTTATGGTTGGAAGAAGAAAGGAAGACATCAGTGGTATACAGGAAGAAAAGAAACTACCATATGGGAGTTTGATAAACCAAAGAGAAATGGTGATCATCCAACGATGAAGCCGATTCCTCTTCTTGCCTATCCTATTTTGAATTCCTCTATGAGTAATACAATTGTACTCGATCCCTTTGGTGGAAGTGGAAGTACATTAATTGCTTGTGAGCAGTCAGAGCGTATTTGCTACACAGTGGAACTGGATGAGAAGTTCTGTGATGTTATTGTAAAACGCCATATTGAGCAAGTCGGCACTTCAAAAGAAGTAAGTGTTCAAAGGGACGGACTCAGTTATAAATATGATGAATTGGAGGTAGCCAATGAATAAACTGACCCTAGGCAGTCTTTTTGACGGCTCGGGCGGTTTTCCTTTAGGCGGTTTAATTTCCGGTATTACCCCAGTATGGGCATCGGAGATTGAACCGTTTCCTATTAGGGTGACAACCAAAAGGCTGCCTTTTATCAAACATTATGGAGATATTTCTTGCATGGATGGCAGCAAGATAGAACCAGTAGATATTATTACCTTTGGCTCCCCTTGCCAAGATTTATCCATAGCAGGTAAGCGTGATGGCTTGGATGGGAAACGTTCAAGTCTTTTTTATGAAGCCATCCGAATCGTAAAAGAAATGAGGTGTGCTACAGATGGCAAAAAGCCAAGATATATTGTCTGGGAAAACGTGCCTGGAGCGTTCTCATCAAACAAAGGAGAAGATTTCAGATGTGTCCTTGAAGGCATCTGCCACATCGAAGATGAAACCATATCAATTCCTAAAACTGATAAATGGAAACAAGCAGGAAGTATCGTGGGAGATCATTTCTCCCTTGCCTGGCGAGTGCTGGATGCTCAATACTGGGGAGTTCCCCAACGAAGAAAACGAATCTTCCTTGTCGCAGATTTTGCAGGTGGGGGTGCCGGAGAAATACTATTTAAGTCAGAAGGCTTGTCTGGGTATTCTAAGGAGAGCATCCGCTCGTGGCAAGGTGCTACCAGCTATATTGCAGACAGCACTGGAGAGGCAGGCACAATCTGCTTAAATGACCAGGGCGGCAATCGTATGGATGTGACAGAGGATATTACTTGTACCCTACGTGCTAAGTCAAATCATCCACCTTGTGTTATGGATACAGCTGTTTTTGATAATCACGGAAAGGATACTCGTTTTAGTGGGCCGATTGATGTTGCACCAACTATTTCTGCAACTTATGGAACAGGCGGCAACAATCAGCCATTTGTTGTGGAAAATCCTAAGACCTACGATGTGCGATTTACCTCAGAAGGAACAATCAATGCACGTTCAAATGTCTATGAAAGTGATACGGCAAGAACCATTGATACGTCCGGCAATGCTCCGGATAGCAATCAAGGTGGTATTGCTGTGGTAGAAAGTTATGCCTTGCAAGGTTCTATGATAGGCAGAGATGACAAGAATGGACCACGAGGTGATGGTGTTAATGAGGAAGTCAGCTTTACTTTAAATACTGTGGATAAGCACGCTGTCGTTTATGCGATTGATAGGGAGTCTTTCAACTGCGGTCAAAACTATGCTAGAAATCTTGGAATTACTGAAGATGGAATTAATTCAACACTGAATGCACAGGGTCCCAGTGCAGTGGCAACTCCTACCTACTCATCAAGTAAGGCATCATTTTTTACAAATGCCGAGAAAGAACTTGCTAATACTTTAGTTGCTACCGACTACAAAGATCCGCCACTTATCAATGATAATGACGGGATAGATTATACGGTGAGAAGACTAACTCCAACTGAGTGTGCAAGGTTGCAGGGTTTCCCCGATTGGTGGTGTAGTGATTTAGGGATAGAAAACCCTACGATGGATGACCTTCGCACCTGGTATGACATATTTGAAACACACCGTAAAGTGACCGGTAGTTATTCAAAAGCCAAGACACTAAAGCAAATATCTAAGTGGCTAAAGAATCCGCATTCTGATTCTGCTGAGTATAAGATGTGGGGCAATGGAGTAGCCCTTCCAAATGTATGTTTTGTGCTGTCAGGCATTGTCTGGTATACACAATTAGAAGGAAATACTTAATCCATATTTCTATTCTGAATTAGCGATAAAAAGCTTGATAAATAAGTGTTTTAGAGTGATATATGTACATACCAAAACAAAGGAGGTTTTGTACATGATCATTAATTATAACGTAACAGGGTCAGAGCGAAAGAGGTTAGTGACAGCACTTAGCGACATCACAGGTGTTAAAGCAAAGTACCTTGGAATGCCCAGCATGGCTTACGAGGTGGATGCCTTTATCATCAACAAGAATGGGATCCTTGAATTTAGTGATAAGGCAGATAGCGAAGAAATCGAAAAGGTGGCCCAGTGTTTGGCAAGGGAGGGTTTTATCGCAGAGGAGCAAATTGACGCCACTGAGGGCAAACAAACCGCAGACAGTGAGGCTTTAAGCCTTTGCGTATCAATGCCAAGGAGTAGCTTTACAGAAAAGGCACTTGAAAACCTAAAAGCGATTATTGAGGCAAAAGGCGATCTTATCCGTCATGCACTAGAAGCAGAAGACTTGCCGATTGAAATTTCTGAAGATGAAGTTTCATTCCCATGGTTTAAAGAAATACCAACACTAGAAGAGGTTAAGGCTTACAACCATTTTATTTCTGCACTTTGCGAGATGGCGCAAAACCAGAAACGCATTACTGCAAAAGAAAAGGAAACCCCAAATGAAAAATACGCATTTAGATGCTTTTTACTCCGCCTTGGCTTTATTGGCAAAGAGTATAAAGAAGAACGAAAAATATTGCTCAGAAATCTAACCGGTTCTGCGGCATTCAAAGGAGGAGTAAAAAATGAGGAAAATCAGTAAAGAACAACTGCTAAACCTTCGTGAGAAGTACCCTGCTGGATGTCGAGTAGAACTATTAAAGATGGATGATATTCAAGCACCAAAGATTGGCACAAAAGGAACAGTTGTAGGAGTTGACGATATTGGTTCTATTATGGTGCGTTGGGATTCAGGCTCCAGCCTCTCAGTAGCTTTTGGCGAAGACCTGTGCAGGAGGATTCACGATGACAGATAAGATAAAACAACAGATTCTTGCTATTCGTGACACAGGTGAAACCAATATGTTTGATGTACGAAAAGTACAGGAAATCGCTCTAAGGGAAGGATATGACGAGTTACTTCTTTACCTTGCAGATAACATCGGGGCTTATTCTAGGTTCATTCTGACTGGTAAGGAGGAATAAAGCCGTGTGGAGAGAAGGTAGCATCAAAGTTCAGGACAGTATCATCCATTACTGGGTAAAATGCTATGAGAATGGCTCGGAATTTGGCATTGACGAAGGGCGCATCTCTAAGCTGATGCTTAAACGTAACGGAAAGATTATTGCAAATTATGACCGAGGTTGGGACATTGAACCTGTGGATGAGGATGCAGAAATTGCGCTTGCTATCCTACTAATGGAACATAACTAAATATTAACAGAGGACAGTGCCAAAATTGGCTCTGTTTCTCGTATAGATAGAGTGATAAGGCTTGCTTGATGCAGGTCTATTTTTATGCTTGTTGGGAGGTGACCGCATATTAGAAAGTTGAAGAAATATAAACCGACAGCTTTTATGGCAAAGGAATCTTATTACGATAAAGATGCTGCAGACTATGCGGTCAACTTTATTGAGTGCTTAAGCCATACCAAAGGTAAATGGTCAGGAAAGCCTTTTGAACTCATAGATTGGCAAGAGCAAATCATCAGAGATATTTTTGGAACACTTAAACCAAATGGATATAGACAGTTTAATACAGCTTATATTGAGATACCAAAGAAAATGGGTAAATCAGAACTTGCGGCTGCTGTTGCCCTACTTCTTTGTTGTGGTGATGGTGAAGAAAGAGCGGAGGTTTATGGTTGTGCTGCAGATCGTCAGCAAGCATCGATAGTATTTGAAGTTGCAGCTGATATGGTGCGTATGAGCCCGGCACTTAGTAAACGAGTTAAAATCCTGTCGGCAACAAAGCGTATTGTTTTTCAGCCGACAAATAGTTTTTATCAAGTGCTTTCAGCTGAAGCCTATTCAAAGCATGGTTTTAATATACACGGTGTTGTTTTTGATGAACTTCATACCCAGCCCAATAGAAAACTCTTTGATGTTATGACCAAGGGTTCTGGTGATGCAAGAACCCAACCGCTGTATTTTCTTATTACCACTGCAGGGTCAGACACCAAATCTATCTGCTATGAGACACATCAAAAAGCGAAAGACCTCTTGGAAGGGCGTAAGGTTGATCCTACATTTTATCCAGTTATTTATGGAGCAGAGGAATCTGATGATTGGACTGATCCAAGAGTATGGAAAAAAGCAAATCCAAGCCTAGGGATTACAGTGGGAATCGACAAGGTAAAAGCCGCTTGTGAATCTGCAAAGCAAAATCCTGCAGAAGAGAATACATTTAGGCAGTTAAGACTTAATCAATGGGTCAAACAAGCAGTTCGCTGGATGCCAATGGATAGGTGGGATAAATGCACTTTTGCCGTGAATGAGGAAGACTTACTTGGAAGAGTTTGCTATGGCGGTTTAGACCTTTCAAGTTCCATTGATATAACAGCCTTTGTACTCGTTTTTCCACCAGAAGATGAGGAGGACAAATATGTTGTTCTTCCCTATTTTTGGTTACCGGAAGAAACCCTTAATCTTAGAGTAAATCGTGACCATGTTCCCTATGATGTATGGGAAAAGCAAGGTTACCTTAAAACTACTGAAGGCAATGTTGTGCATTATGGTTTCATTGAGAAGTTTATTGAAAGTCTTGGTGAGAAATATAATATTCGAGAAATTGCCTTTGACCGTTGGGGTGCAGTTCAGATGGTACAAAACCTTGAAGGCATGGGATTTACTGTTGTTCCATTTGGACAGGGATTTAAAGATATGAGTCCGCCAACCAAGGAACTTATGAAACTAACCTTGGAGGAAAAGGTCGCACATGGTGGACATCCTGTTCTTAGATGGATGATGGATAATATTTTTATTCGTACTGATCCAGCGGGCAACATTAAACCAGATAAAGAGAAATCAACAGAAAAAATAGATGGTGCTGTTGCCACTATTATGGCTTTAGATAGAGCAATTCGCTGTGGCAATGATACGAGTGCTTCGGTTTATGACGGTCGAGGACTACTTGTGTTTTAGGAGAGGAGAGAGAAGTAGATGGGACTACTAAAAAGTATTTTCAAGGCACGTGATAAACCACAGGATAGGATAGCAGGAAGCAATTATAGTTTCTTCTTTGGTGGAACAACGAGTGGGAAACCAGTGAATGAGCATACAGTTATGCAAATGACTGCGGTTTATTCCTGTGTAAGAATACTGGCAGAGGCTGTGGCAGGCCTCCCCCTTCATCTATACAAATACACATCAAGCGGTGGCAAAGAGAAAGCTCTAAATCATCCGCTATACTTTTTATTGCATGATGAGCCAAACCCTGAAATGAGCTCCTTCATTTTCCGGGAAACATTAATGACGCACCTTTTACTATGGGGAAATGCCTATTCCCAGATAATTAGAAACGGGAAAGGTGAAGTCATTGCTTTATATCCGCTGATGCCTAACAAAATGGTGGTCGACCGTGACAGAAACGGCCGGCTTTTTTATTTGTATCAGCAAAGTTCGGAGGATGCACCTACTCTTGGGAAAGACAGCCAAGTTTATCTCTATCCATCCGATGTGCTGCATATTCCTGGTCTTGGCTTTGATGGACTTGTAGGCTACTCACCCATTGCAATGGCGAAGAATGCTGTGGGACTGGCCATGGCTACTGAGGAATACGGAGCCAAGTTTTTTGCCAACGGAGCAGCGCCTGGAGGAGTGCTTGAACATCCCGGCACGATTAAGGACCCTCAAAAAGTGAAGGAAAGCTGGAATAAGGCTTATCAAGGAAGCGCTAATTCACACCGTGTGGCAGTGCTTGAGGAAGGTATGAAATATCAGCCAATCGGCATCTCGCCAGAACAGGCACAGTTTTTAGAGACAAGGAAGTTTCAGATCAATGAAATCGCTCGAATTTTTCGTGTGCCTCCCCATATGGTTGGAGACTTGGAAAAGTCGAGCTTTTCTAATATTGAGCAACAATCCCTTGAGTTTGTGAAATACACCTTGGACCCTTGGGTGATTCGATGGGAGCAGGCAATCAGTCGATCCCTTTTAAGACCAGATGAAAAGAAGATGTATTTTTCCAAGTTCAATGTG
This sequence comes from Alkalibacterium sp. m-11, assembly GCF_054658155.1. Lineage (NCBI taxonomy): Bacteria > Bacillati > Bacillota > Bacilli > Lactobacillales > Carnobacteriaceae > Alkalibacterium > Alkalibacterium sp. m-11. The sequence continues at coordinate 15,133 of NZ_BAAGIR010000004.1, read as the reverse complement.
GACGGTCTGCTTCGAGGGGACTATGTTTCAAGGATGAACGGCTATGCCACCGCCAGACAAAATGGCTGGATGAGTGCCAACGATATCAGAGAACTGGAGAATCTTGACCGAATCCCAGTTGAACTAGGTGGTGATTTATACCTTATCAATGGCAATATGACCAAACTGGCAGATGCGGGCATATTTGCAAATAAAGAAGGATTGGAGGTAAAAACCGAATGAGGAAATTTTGGAATTGGGTGCGTGATGAAGATACACAATCACGAACCCTCTACTTAAACGGGGCAATTGCAGAGGAGAGTTGGTTTGAAGATGATGTAACACCTGCGGCTTTTAAGTCAGACCTTATGGCTGGTGAAGGGGATATCGTTGTATGGATCAACTCTCCTGGTGGTGATTGTATCGCAGCATCACAGATTTACAACATGCTTATGGAATACAAAGGAAATGTAACAATCAAGATTGATGGCATTGCAGCATCGGCAGCTTCAGTCATTGCCATGGCAGGTACTGAAATCTTAATGTCTCCCACTTCCCTGATGATGGTTCATAATCCATTTACCATTGCCATCGGTGATAGTGAGGAGATGCAAAAGGCAATACAAATGCTAGATGAAGTAAAGGAAAGTATCATCAATGCTTATGAACTGAAAACCGGTTTATCACGAACAAGGCTATCACAACTAATGGATGCTGAAACATGGTTGAATGCCAATAAGGCACTTGAACTTGGATTTGCAGATGCCATTATGTTCAAGCCAGGAGAAAGTCCGCCACAAGATAGCTTTGTATTTAGCAGAAGAGCAGTGACCAATTCACTTATGGATAAACTTCAAAAACCAGACTTAAAACAGTCAACCGAGCCGCTTTATGAGCGGCTAAATTTATTAAAATATTAGGAGGAAATGAAAATGAGTAAAATTCTTGAACTGCGTGAAAAACGAGCAAAAGCATGGGAGTCAGCAAAGGCATTTCTTGATTCAAAACGTGGCAGTGATGGACTTGTTTCTGCAGAAGATGCCGCAACCTACGACAAAATGGAGGCAGATATTGTTAATCTAGGTAAGGAAATCGCAAGACTGGAACGCCAAGAGGCACTTGAAGCAGAGCTTAACAAACCTGTGAACATGCCTCTTACTGGAAAACCAAATATTCCAGGGATGGAAACAAAGACTGGAAGAGCAAGTGATGATTATAAGAAGTTATTTTGGAATGTCATGCGAAGCAAAAATCCTAGACATGATGTACTCAATTCCCTATCTGTAGGAACTGATTCTGAGGGTGGATATCTTGTTCCAGATGAATTTGAACGTACCCTAATTCAAACCCTTGAGGAAGAAAATGTGTTCCGTAAGCTGGCAAAGATTATTCAGACTTCAAGCGGTGACAGAAAAATTCCTGTTGTGGTGACCAAAGGAACTGCGGCTTGGCTTGATGAAGGCGAGGAATTTGATGAGAGTGATTCTGTATTTGGTCAGACTTCCATTGGTGCATATAAGTTGGGTACGATGATCAAAGTCTCGGATGAACTCTTAAACGATAGTGTATTTAATCTTGAAAGCTATATTTCCACTGAGTTTGCCAGAAGAATTGGAGCAAAGGAAGAGGAAGCATTTCTTGTTGGAGATGCTGATGGAAAACCTACAGGCATTTTCAATGCGACTGGTGGAGCACAGCTTGGGATTACTGCAGGATCGGCTACAGCAATTACAGCAGATGAGATTATCGATCTTGTCTACTCATTAAAAGCACCATACAGAAAAAATGCAGTGTTCTTAATGAATGATGCAACGGTGAAAGCAATCCGTAAACTAAAAGACGGACAGGGCCAATATCTATGGCAGCCATCGCTGACTGCGGGTACTCCAGATACATTGCTAAACCGTCCAGTATATACTTCAGCCTATGCTCCAATTATTGAGGCTGGGGCAAAGACCATCGCATTTGGTGACTTTGGTTACTACTGGATTGCGGACAGACAAGGACGTTCTTTCAAGCGTTTAAATGAGCTATTTGCAACCACTGGTCAAGTTGGTTTCCTTGCAAGTCAACGTGTGGATGGTAAATTGATCCTTCCTGAAGCTGTTAAAATCCTACAGCAAAAGGCTTAATGGGAGGTGCAAATGATGAGTTATAACACAAAGAACTATACCGAGCAGGGTGGAGAAAAAACGGTTATTGGCGGTGTGCTAGAAATTAAAGAGGAAGCCACAGTAACGGGCCTCCCTGTTCTTGAAAATCAATCAGTGAGTACTGCTGATACCGTAGAAGCTCTGGTGACGGATTTTAATGCTCTGCTTACCAAATTAAAGGATGCAGGACTTATGACTGCAGATATACCTTAATGAAAGGATGGTGGCGGAGATGACGCTGTTTGAAAAAGTCAAAATGAATTTGATTTTAGAGCATGACCGAGATGATGAACTTCTAAAAAGCTACATCGATGCCGCCATATCCTATGCTGAAAGCTATCAGCATTTACCGGAAGGGCATTATGCTGAAAATACAATGTCCCCAACTACCGAGCAAGCCGTCATCATGTTATCTTCCCACTTCTATGAAAGTAGGGATGGTAGCACTGGCGGCTTCTTTGCTGATAGTGCATTGGCAGGACAACAGGCAAGGGAAACGGTCAATGTACTCTTACGGCTTGACCGGGATTGGAAGGTGTAGTTTATGAGTTTTGGAAAGATGAGTACTTATATCGTTATCATAACTACTGAAACAATCAAAGATAACGAGGGTTTTGGAAAGACTGAAGACACAATTATCGCTTCAGTAAGGGCATATAAGGAGGAGCGACATGCCAGTGAAAAGTGGTCAAATAGAGCGGTGTTTTCTGAAGCAACTGCGCTATTTTGCTTTCGCAAGATACCAGATACCCCAGTGACTACCAAGATGGTGATTGTTTGCAGTGATGGACGCTATGAAATCACAGGTGTAGAAGATGTAAAAAGTCGAGGGATGTATATTGAAGTTCTAGCAAAAAAGGTGGTGGCGTCAAGTGGCTAAAGTCGATGTAAGAATGCCGGAGGATTTTCTGCTAAAAATTTCAAAGCTAGGAAACAAGACAGATGAAATCATTGCTAAAGTATTGGAATCCGGTGGAGAAGTTGTAGAAGCAAAAGTAAAAAGCAATCTGCAAGGTGTTATCGGTAGTGGAACAAAAGAAAAAAACCGTTCCACAGGAGAACTCGTTGCTTCACTAGGTGTCTCCCCTACCAAAATGGATAGGAGCGGTAATTTTAACGTGAAGGTCGGCTTTAAAGAACCACGAAAAGACGGTGCAAGCAATGCCAAGATTGCCAATATCATAGAGTACGGGAAATCCGGTCAACCACCTAAACCCTTTTTAAAGCCAGCAAAAAGAACTTCAAGAAAGCCCTGTATCGAAGCCATGAAACAGCGATTTGATGAAGAGGTGGATAAGATATGAGTATCTTAAAAGAATTAAATCTCATAGCAGACTTGTGTAGCATTCCAGTAGAAACAGGTGTGTTTTCCGGTGTTCCACCTGATGTTTATCTTGTGATAACACCTCTAGTTGATTTGTTTGAGGTTCATGCTGATAACACACCGGAATATGAAGTACAAGAAGTAAGGCTTTCTTTGTTTGCTAAAGGTAGCTATACCATTTTAAAAAATTTAATTGTCCGCACTCTGTTGGGTGCGGATTTTACGATAACAGATCGCCGGTATATCGGGCATGAAGATGATACCGGCTATCATCACTATGCCATAGATGTGGCTAAAACATACGAATTTCAAATAGAAAAGGAGGGCTAAAACATGGCTACAATCGGTCTTGACAGACTTTATTATGCAAAAATCACTGAAGAGTCAAACGGTGATGAAACCTATGAAACTCCGGTGCCTTTGGCTAAAGCAATCAGTGCAGAGCTTTCAGTGGAACTTGCTGAAGCAACGCTTTATGCTGACGATGGCGCGGCGGAGATCATTAAAGAATTCAGAAACGGAACATTATCCCTTGGCATTGATGATATTGGACTGAAAGCTGCCGGGGATTTAACAGGTGCAACAATTGATGATAATCATGTTTTGATATCAACCAGTGAGGACGGTGGTGATCCTGTTGCTGTTGGCTTTAGGGCAAAGAAAGCAAACGGAAAATACCGTTACTTTTGGCTGTACCGGGTGAAGTTTGGTATCCCTGCAACAAACCTTGCCACAAAGGGTGACACCATTACATTTTCAACACCTACCATTGAAGGGACTGTACTTCGCAGAAATATGCTGGATGGTCAAGGGAAGCATCCATGGAAAGCAGAGGTTAATGAGGGCGATGAAGGTGTAAATCAGGCAGTTATTACCGGCTGGTTCAGTGAAGTATATGAGCCTACATTTGCTAACGGCGAATCAGGAGAATAAGGAGGATTTTTATGGATAAGGAACGCAGTGCGCTGATTAATATCGGTGGTCAGGAATACGAGCTTATTTTAACCACAAAGGCAACGAAGGAAATCGCAAAAAGGTATGGTGGACTAGAAAACTTAGGTGAAAAGCTAATGAACGCAGAAAACTTTGAAATGGCCCTTGATGAGATTGTCTGGCTTATCACCTTGCTTGCCAATCAAAGTATCTTGATTGGCAACCGGCTAAAGGGTGATAAAAGAGAACTTTTAGTTGAAGATGATGTGGAACTTCTTACATCCCCTTTGGAACTTGCAACTTATAAGGATGCCATCATGGAGGCTATGTTTAAAGGGACAAAACGAAATATAGCGTCTGAGGAAACAGACTCAAAAAACGTTCAGGTCGAGTAAGCAATGAAGAATTGTTTGCTCGACTTATTTATTACGGAGTGACCCAGCTTCACAGACCAGAGATAGAAGTTTGGCTGATGCCCATTGGAGAACTTTTAGATCAATGGGAGATTCATAAACAGTTCACCGACATGGCAAAACCCAAAAGGGAGATATTTATCGATGACATTATTCCAGTAGGGATTTAAGGGGGTGGTAAGGTGGCAGATAATTTTGGTTTAAAAATTGGGATTGAGGGTGAAAAGCAATTTAAAAATGCCCTGCGGGAGATCAATCAAAGCTTTAGGGTGCTCGGTTCTGAAATGAAACTGGTATCCTCCCAGTTTGATAAAAATGATAAATCCATTCAAGCGATAACAGCAAGAAATAATCAGCTAAATAAAGAAATAGATGCACAAAGAGAGAAAGTAGCTACCCTTGAAAAGGCATTAGCCAATGCTGCCGCCTCCTTTGGTGAAAACGATAGAAGGACCCTATCTTGGCAAACACAACTAAACAATGCCAATGCCGAGTTAAATAACATGGAGCGTGAGCTAAAAGAATCCCAGGAAGAAGTAAAAAAGCTCAACAGGGAAAAACTGGATAAACTCGTAGGTGGACTAAAACAAGCGGGCGACATTGCAGGGAGAGTTTTAGTCGCAGGGTTAAAAGCGGCGGCAGCGGCTATGGCGGCAATTGGAGCAGGGGCAGTTGCCACAGGAAAATGGATAAAAGATTCCCTTAATGTTTACGCCGAATATGAAGATGCCATGAAACAGGTTCAAGCAACCATGGGTCTTGCTGGAGAAGAGGGTGAAGAAGCTTTTAAGAAACTCTCAGATGCTGCTAAAGAAGCAGGTGCCAGTACGAGGTTTACTGCTTCAGAATCAGCGGAGGCTTTAAATTATCTTGCCCTTGCTGGTTATGATGCTGAGCAGGCTATAGATGCACTTCCAGGGGTATTAACCCTTGCCGCTGCAGGTGGTATGGATTTAGCAAGAGCATCGGATCTTGTTACCGACTCTATGGCAGCTCTAGGGCTTGGAATTTCAGATATGGACTTATACATGGACATGATGGCAAGGACTTCTCAAAGGTCTAACACCAATGTTCAGCAATTAGGTGAGGGTATCTTAGTAGCCGGTGCCACCATGAAAAATGCAGGACAAGAGTTAGATACATTAAATGTTATGCTAGGAGTCCTTGCCAATCGTGGTATTAAAGGTGCAGAAGGCGGAACGAAGCTAAGGAACATAGTAATGGCTTTAACCTCCCCTACCTCAAGAGCCGCCAATGAACTGGATAACCTTGGGATAAGCGTCAGCGATTCAGATGGCAATATCCGCGACTTAAATGAAATATTAACGGAACTAAATACTGAACTTAGCGGTCTTTCAGAAGCAGATAAATTAAATGCCTTAAGCAATATTTTTAACAAACAAGATATCGCCGGTATCAATGCCCTGCTTTCAGGCACTGGCGAGGAAATGAACAACCTTTATAACGAGCTTGCCAATGCAGAAGGTGCCGCAGTACAAATGTCTGAAACCATGGAGAGCGGACTTGCAGGCTCCGTTCGTAGTTTAAAGTCGGCATATGAAGGACTACAGATAGTTATCGGCGAGCAGTTTTCTGATATGGCGGGGAATGCTGTAGGAGAAGTTACCACACTGGTAAGGGAAGTAACAGAAATCTTAAATGACGGTTTTCAAGAAGGTGATATCGAAGCCATAGGTGAAAAGATATCATCTTTTTTAATGAAAGGGATAAATAGGATTAGTGAGTATCTTCCTGAAGTTATCAACATGGTATCGACCATGCTCACAGAACTTGTAAATGTGTTGGTAGCCTTACTTCCTACCCTTCTACCACCACTACTGGATGGAGCCATTGCTTTACTTAATGGATTGATTGATGCAATCACTACAAATATTGGGCCACTTATTGATATGGTGGTTTATCTTGTTATGACGGTAGCAGAATTCATCATAGAAAATTTACCCTTGCTTATAGAAGCGGCTATTCAAATAGTAGTGGCATTGGCTCTTGGCATAGCTGATGCATTGCCACAGTTAATCCCGTCAATTATTGAAGCCATTTATTTAATCGTAGAAACCCTTTTAAACAATATGGATCAGATTTTGGATGCCGCTTTAAAAATCATCATGGGACTGGCAAAGGGACTTATGGATGCACTGCCTAGGTTAATTGAAGCTTTGCCTAAAATAATCAGTGCAATTATTGATTTTATCACCAATAGCCTACCGCTAATCATTGATATGGGTATTCGGCTCATACTTCAGCTTGCTGTAGGTCTTATAAAAGCAATACCACAGTTAGTGGCGAGTCTACCTCAAATTGTGACTGCCATAATCACAGGCATAGGCAAAGCGGCTCTTTCAATTGTCGAGGTAGGTAAAAATATTGTGAGAGGTTTATGGGATGGAATCGCTTCAATGGTTACTTGGATTAAGGATAAAGTGAGCAATTTTGTAGGCGGTATTGTAAGTGGTGTCAAAGGTTTACTAGGGATTAAATCGCCATCTACTGTCTTTGCTGGAATTGGGGACAATATGGCCCAAGGTTTGGGTGATGGTTTTGACAAGGCAATGGGCAAGGTTTCAGAGGATATCCAAGGTGCAATCCCTACGGATTTTGATGTAAACTCAAATGTCAATTTAAACGGCATTGGTGGATATGTTGCTGGGATGGGTGGAGGTCCCCTTGTAACAGTTCAGCAGATGATTGTTCGAAGTGAGGATGACATTCGAAAGGTATCGCAGGAATTATACAACTTGATGCAAACAGGCTCCCGTGCACAGGGACGATTTATTACAACTTAAAGGAGGGCGGTTATGGGATTTGTTTATAATGGGATTAACTCAAGGGACATGAAAATAAAAGCAAGATTGACAAGCTGGCAGGCATCCCCCGCCCTTAGAAATTCCTATGAAATTGTACCGGGAAAAGCAGGTGTCGCTGATTTTGGATGTGACAGTGCAGAACGGATTATTGTTGTTAACTGCAACGTGTTCCCGCAAAAAAGCTTTGCCGATTTAGTCGGTGCACTCGATGATTTGGCTGAATGGCTAAATCCCATGAATGGTTTAAAGCAAATTGTGTTAGAAGATATTCCTAATCGCTATTTTAACGCTCGCCTTTCTGAACAGGTGGATTGTGAGAGAATACTTAGAACAGCCGGTTCTTTTGATTTAAAGTTTATCTGTCCTGATCCCCATGCTTATGCTTTAGCAGACGAGATATTTACGATTTCAAATGAAGGAAGCCATGAGGTTGAGCGAGTGACCGGAAACGCTGATTCTGAACCTGTATATCAGCTAAGGGGTGTTATTAGTAGTTCTGCATCAACTTATATCTCTATTTCAACAAATGGTGAAGAACTCCGAGTGGTGGGTGCATTATCTGCAGATGAAGTTTTAGTCATTGACAGTGGTCTGGTGACGGCTAAGATTACCGATCTGAATGGAAATACACTGAGAAATGGACTGCCTGGTCTGGATGAATTGAATTTCCCTGTTCTTCATAAAGGAGATAATGAAATAACGGTATCAGTGGTTGGAGCCACATTTTCTGAATTAAGAGTTTTAGCAAAGAGCAGATGGAGGTGATCTGGTGGCGATTAAATCAATTTTAACAGTACAGACAGATTTTACAGGTGAGTTTCCAGTAAATGATAAGACAGTCGCTCTGTGGCGGTTTAATGAAGCTACACCAGATGGCAACACAATGCTTTTGGATGCTTCAGGCTACAACAGAAACTTCTTTGTATCGGGATGGTCAGGCACATCAGCAAGCTTGGTATCCGGTAGATTGGGAAGGTATTTTAGACAGAACATTATTAATCCAACAAGTGAAAGAACCTATTTAGTGGCTACCAATGACGGTAGTTTTTTTAGCGATTTAGGGGAGAAGATTGTTGTAGGTGGTTGGATAAATCCTACCACTTATTCCATTGGTCAGAACTTTATCCCTATTTTCAATACCAGACAAGGACCAGACCAGCCAATCTTTTATGTATCTTTATATCAAGGCAGACCACGTCTGATGCTGTATAATGCTTCGGGAACACTGATTTATGATCAAACAGAAACACCTGCCATTACTCTAAGGAATAACGGTTGGTATTTTATCGCTTCCATCATTGAGGTAAGCAATAAAAGAGTACAGAACTTACTTTGTGACCGTAGTGATGGTGCTATTTGGCAATCTCCGGTCCGAACATTTGCCGGAGATTTGAATCAAGGCTGTGTTGCAGATATTGTCATGGGAATGCATGCCGATACCTACTACTATGCAGGAGGGATTGATGACTGGTTTTATGAAAAGGATTCTGCTCTTTCAATGGAGGATCTTATTTCCCATTTCAAATCTTCCATATTGGCAAACGGTGGTGACAGTACTGCTGATGTAGATGCCTTAACCGAACCCGGTGCGGTTTTACTTAAAGAAACAAATGGAGTTTTTGCTCCAAGTGGTCAGCTTTATACCACTGCTACAGCCTGTGGTCTTTCGGGAACAGGGCGGGTATCAGCCACCAGTGAATACACTGCTGGAATTACGGCCATAAGCCTAGTAGAAACATCCACTTCGGATGACTTGGATAGTTGGACACAGTGGCAGACAGTCGGTGCAAGTGGCGAATTGCAATCGCCCAATAGAGCCTATATTCGCTATCGCATTACCCTATCAACTCAAGATACCAGCAGAACACCGAGACTTCTGGAGATACAGCTCCATGACATTCCAAAGCCGCCTTATGAGCAATTAGGGTTTGCCAGACCGGTTTTGTTGGATGAAAGCGGTGCATGGGAAGCAGTATTGGAAAATGCCTTTGACATCTTGGTAACCAGTGAAGTGAATGGCGCCGATTTTTTAGAGTTTAAGCTACCCTTTCATGATCCAAAACGAGAAACCCTGGACAATGAAAAGCAAGTGCAAATCGTTAATGATGTGTATCGCATTCGGACGGTATCAGATGAGAAAAACTCCGATGGCAGAGTGGTCACTCAAGTATATGCAGAAGCAGCCTTCTATGATCTTTCATTTAGCACAGCGAAAGAACCCATGGAGTTTACTGCAGAGACACCAGAAGTACCAATGGGTTATGCATTGCTTAATACGGGTTGGGTGCTGGGGAATGTTACTGTCAGTACCAGAAGGACATGGGAGTCCACAGAAAAGAATGCCTTATCTATCCTTCGAGCCACACAAAACATCCATGGTGGTGACTTGATTTTTGATAGTGCCAATCGTGAGGTGCACCTTCTGACCTTTAGTGGCATCGATAGTGGTGCGCTGTTTAGCTACAGAAAAAACATGAAAAGCATACAGCGGGTAGTGGATACAAGAAGTCTTGTTACACGGCTTTATGCCTATGGCAAAGAGGGTATGACCTTTGCTTCCATTAATGGCAACAGAGAGTATGTGGAGGATTACAGCTACTCATCGGAAATAAGGGTGGCAACGCTGGATGCTTCTTCCTTTAGTAGCCCCTATCAGATGTTGGAGTTTGCCAATATGCGGTTGGCTCAATATGCAAGACCGAGAATTTCTTATGTCCTTTCAGCCATGGACCTGTCGGTGCTGACAGGCTATGAACATGAAGCATGGAATCTTGGGGATATAGTGACCGTAGATGATAGGGACTTAAATCTATCTGTAAAAACCCGTGTAGTACGCAGACAATACAATCTACAAGAGCCTTGGAAAACAGTACTGGAACTATCTACAACTTTAAGAGAACTGGGGGATGCATCTGCTGGGTGGGATAAAGCCGCCGATATCCTTTCCTCTGCGGACGTTCTTGACAGGCAGGAGGTTAAAGACCTAGTACCCTTTAACCATTTGCGCAACTCAAGAGCCGATGATGGCATAACCTATTGGCTCAATTCAGGCTTTACCGTTGACCCTAATAATGGGGTATCAGGAGAGGCCTCCTTTAAGGCAGATGGTGTACTGTGGATGACAAAGAGCCTATCTCAAACGGTCTATCCAGCAAGCCGAAGAAGTTATACACTCTCTGCACAGATTGCATCGGAGAATCTACAAAAAGGGCCAAATGGCCAAGTAGGAATTGAAGTTGACATTGAATATGAGGATGGTACAACGGAAACACGACTTATTGATCTATTTTAGGAAAGGGGTGGTGCTATGGCATATTTCACACAGACGTCACATGTTATTTCTGCGAAGAGTTTAAGCAAAATTAAATCCCTGACCATTCGCCTTTTTATTACAGACTGCACTGGGGAGATTTTCTTTACAGATATGTTTCTACAAGGCGGCACCATTGCTACAGGTTGGGTTGGACACGTATCCGAGATTCAGTGGACGTTAGATGGGTAGGTGATGCAGTTGTCAGTTATATTTACAAGATTTGCTGAGACCATTCATTGTAAAGAGGATAAAAGAGTTGTAAGCATAACAGTGAAGTTACTTATTGAAGACTGCACCGGTACGGTTTATTTTACCGATATACAGGCACAGGAAGGTAGTAACCTGACAGGATATGTCCCACATACAGAAACCATGCTCCAAAAATATCGGGAAGATGGCGCTATTGTGCCTGTTCGATTTTATAATGGGATTGTTCGTAGTAATGAGACTATCGTGCTGTTTAATCTTGGTTCAACTTCTGCTGGTTTGGATTGTCACATCTATCCGATTCAAAGTATGGCGGAAGGAAGTATCGAGTTGTCACAAGGCGCTGGGGCGCACAAGGTGAAATTTAAAGAAAGTGCAGACCCAGGTGATAAGTTGTCCCTATTGGCTTCAACCAGAGAATGTTTAAAGAATGGCAATCCAACGGACAAAGAGGGTTTCTTTCAATATACCGCAGCCAGTGACAGCAAACATATAGTCAAGCTGGAGGATAGAAAATCCGCTCGGGTGTTATTCGAGTTTCAAGAAATGCAGGAAGGAAGTGAGCGGTCATGAGGGATTATCTGCAAGGGAAACGGTGCATGGTTTGGAGTTTCATGGGCAACGCTCGTATGTATCAAGCCTTACGTGATTATGGGGATCGCTTGGATACGGTAGGAATTTTTACTTTTGAGGTAGATATTACCGGAACAATAACAGAAACGGGCACAAGCATCTCCAGTATGCTTACTTACATCAACCGATGGCCGCACATCAAGTGGCTGCTTACCATTATGAATCATGGTACAGCATCCATATTTACTGCCCTTAGGAATAATACAAATGGTGCGAAGGATAAATTCCTTACTGAGATTATTCGTATTATGAATAAGTATCCCTGGTGTGCTGGAGTGGACATCGACTTGGAACGTGGTGGTGGCTATGAAAATAAAGATGCGGCCAATGCTCTCTTTCGAGATATCTATAATACGGTTAAAGCCTATAATTCGGCTAAGCTAGTCAACATTTGTCTGCCAGGAATGACTGGTGTGCAAGGCTCGGTAGGTGGAGAAAACTGGAGTGTCTATGAGGACTTAGACCCATACTGCGATACTGCAGCAATTATGAGTTATGGCATGGCTTGGGCGGGTTCTGCACCGGGGCCAGTATCCCCTAGGAATTGGCTGGAAGGAATTTATAATTATGCGGTTCGGGTCATGACACCTGAGAAGGTATTCTTAGGATTACCTGGTTATGGCTGGAACTGGCGGATACATGATACCCCTGAAAATCTGGGTATTACGTATCGTGGAATATCAAACACCTATTATGCTGCACAGCTTTGGATGACTGGAGGATATAACTTTACGGGGGATGCCCCACCGCAACCTATGATCCCTATAATTGCTTATTGGGACGACTATGATAAGGTGCCTTGGGCTTTGCCACAAGTATACGATTATATGGAAGGATGGGATGCGATTTCTAGAACATACCCTTTACTGGGAGAAACCTATAACCGTCGCAGGTATTTGACCTCCTACAGCAAACAGCAATCCACTGACTTTGGTACGATTTATATAGATCGAGGAGGTGGCACACCTGATAGTTATTCAGGCAGTGTGTCTGTTTCTTCTCAAATGGTTACCCTTGGAGAAGAAGGTGAAGCAGAATATCAATTTGAAATCTCCTCTGCTGGAGTTTATGATGTGGCCATTCGTATCTCTTTTCCCTTATGGGATAGGAATAGTATTCATGTTGCACTGGACGGAGTAAATACTACCTTCAGTGAAAATAGGTTATGGTGGCCATATTGGCGGACGACTTGTTGGCTTACTTTGGCTTCTGATGTATTCCTTTCAGCGGGGGCCCATACAGTCAGCATCAGTGTTGGTGTGCCAGGAGTCCAATTTTATGGGTTCCGTGTTTGCTCGAATTTCGCCCAGTCACCTTCTGCAGGACAAGCAGAATTTACGCTATCCCCTAGAAAATTTAAGGATGTGAATGGGGTGATGGCAGAGCCGGATCGAGGGTTCAAATTAACCACTGAAGTATTGCGTAGAAGACCAGACTCTGCATTAGCATGGTATGAGGACTTTCGTGATGACATCCCAATTCCATCTAGTTACTGGACAACATTGAGCGGTCAGTGGCAGGTGTGGAAAAACCCCGATGATACAGCCAGTCGTCCATACTCACAGCTTGATGGGTATGGAGAACTTGCGTGGAATTATAACAGCTTTTCAGATGTCCATTTACGGGCAAGACTAGCCTTTACCCCAGAAGGTAGCGGTCGTGCAGGAATTTTTTGTGGCAGTGTTTTTTGCTGTTTCAATTTCAATACCCAGCGCATTGAGCTATATCATGGTTCTCCCCTATTGGGAAGTTACCCTACTGAGATTTCTAAAACATCAGAGTCTGAACTGCGATTCAATCCAAGGATGTACACCATAGAGATGCGGATTCGTGGGAATTCTGTAAGGGTGTATTCAGGAGCAAGTAATACTTTACGCTTTACAGCAAATATCAGTGGATTCACAGGTGGTTATGCCGGAGTCCGATCTGATGGGCGAATTCTATGCGAATTGTTAAGACTTGGTGATGCTTGGACCTATGAGCCTTATGAAAGATTTGATGTAACCTTCCCAGATGGAACTATTACGGAATATGGCAGATTAGCAAGAACTGGTGTGACATGGGACAGTGAGTTTCAAGTTTTTACGGTAAACAGTGATGTAGAGGAAGCTTCCACACGAAGTCAAGACATATCCATGGATTATGATTTCTTTCATTCCGAGTTGCTTCCATTAACCTGTGGAAATGATTATGCAGTAAAAATTGTGCCCAAGGATATTAATGTTTGGTTATCAAGGCTGTTTTTAGGGGATGCAGATGGGTTTTCTATTCTTTATTATCAGGATGTGGATAGCCTTGTCTATTGGGCAAATGAAGCGGCATATCGATGGAAACTACGAGGAATTGCCATATGGTCGCTGGGTCAAGAGGATATGCGGTTATGGGAAGCTTTGCCTAAACAAATATAGAAAAAAACAACAATTCAGGAGTGTTTGCAAATATAGCAGGCACTCCTTTTTATATACTCACAAATCAAGAAGGAGGTAAAAATCATGAAGGAAATTTGGATCTGGATACAAGTTGCTCTTACTGCTATTGGGGGATTCTTTGGTTGGTTTCTAGGAGGTTTTGATGGATTTTTATATGCATTGGTTGCACTGATGGTAGCCGATTATATCACAGGAGTTATGTGTGCCATTGTTGATAAGAAGCTATCCAGTGAAATCGGGTTTAAGGGCATCTTCAAGAAGGTGCTCATCTTTGTTATGGTGGGAATTGGTCATATCATCGATACAAATCTTATCGGGGATGGAAGTGTCCTTAGGACGGCAATTATCTTTTTCTATTGCTCCAACGAGGGGGTTTCCATGCTTGAAAATGCAGGACGTCTGGGACTTCCAATACCAGAGAAATTGAAGGATATCTTAGCACAACTACACAACAAAGGAGGAAATGAATAATGAATTTAAGGAAACTTATTTTTACAAACAATGCTTGTTATAAGGCGGGCAGAAAGATTACACCAAAAGGCATTATGGTTCATAGTACCGGTGCAAATAATCCTAATCTTAGAAGGTATGTCGGACCTGATGATGGTCTATTAGGGGTAAACCAGTACAACAATCACTGGAATCAAGATAGGCCAGATGGTCGGCAAGTTTGTACCCATGCCTTTATTGGCAAGCTGAAAGATGGTTCTATAGCTACTTATCAAACCCTGCCGTGGAACCATAGAGGCTGGCATGCTGGTGGCAGTGCAAATGATACGCATATAGGTTTTGAAATCGTGCGCCCAGATAGGGCAATGTCAACAGCGGTTTAAGGTGCCGCATAGTAAGATAACGCTATTGTCAACCTGTCCAACCGAAAGGCGAAAGCTGACACGGGAACATAGCATGGCAGGAAAGCGGTAA
>NZ_BAAGIR010000003.1:0-60279 GCF_054658155.1 Alkalibacterium sp. m-11 | reverse complement strand
AGTTAACCAGCCTAAGATGCTATATGCACTGTCTTAGGAGGGGCAATGAGATGCCCTCACCTTGAGGCTTGAACAAAACAGAAATGGACTGCGTTCGTACAAGCACTCAAGAATCCCACCCGTCAAACCGAAAGGTTCGGGCTTGCGGCTTTAGCCGTGGGAGTCTCAAAAGAATGATTATTGTTGCATTTGGAAGTTATGCAGCGATCCTTGAATCAGATGGAACGTTGACAGTAATGGAAAAATCAAAACAGAAACGTCTTGAAGAAGATGATTTTTTCCTATAAAAAGATACCCTTATAGTACATGTGACTTGCAGGCTCTCTGCTCTACAGTCAATATGTGTATTATAAGGGAGTTTTTTTATTCTTTAACTGGAAGAACAATTAGTTCTTTAGTAGTCTGGGTAAAAGGATCAGCTCCTTTATCAGTTACAACCAGACAGTCTTCAATTCGAATGCCTGCCGTTCCTTCTATATATACGCCAGGTTCGATAGAAAAGCACATGCCGGTCTGTATTGGGATGGTGACTCCTGGGGCAATATTAGGAAATTCATGGACAGATCGCCCCAGGCCATGACCCAGGCGATGAGTAAAATAGTCGCCATAACCTGATTCAGTAATGATCTGTCTTGCCGCAGCATCCAATTCTCCTGCTGTAATGCCCGGCCGTACAGCTGCCTGAGCTGTTTTTTGAGCGTTAAGCACAATGGAGTATAGCTCTTTAAGCTTAGGTGAAGGGTCCCCGTAACTGACCGTGCGTGTCACGTCACTGGTGTACCCATTATAGACCACACCGAGATCAAAGAGCACAAGTTCACCGGCCTGAAGCTTTCGATCTCCAGGAGTGCCGTGCGGGCTGGCAGCGTGATCGCCAAACAGCACCATCGTATCAAAGCTCATCTCTTTAACACCCAATTTTTTCATCTCATACTCAATGACAGCAACGACTTCTTGTTCAGTTATGCCTGTGGATAGGGCGTCCATGCCGACACGCAGGGCTTCATCAGCCAGATAACCAGCCTCTTTCATTATAAGAATCTCTTCACCGGATTTAATTACTTTCATGTTCTGAAGGTATGATGTGACAGACTTGAATGAAGCATCAGGGAAGAGTGACATCAACTGATGATAGCGGTCTACTACAAGATAATCTGATTCGATGCCGATTGTGTTAAATAATCCGTCCTCTGCAACATTCTCTTTCAGGATCGCCCAAGGGTTGTCCTCATCCTTATAGCCAGTCACTATATCAACGGCACCATAGGAGCGGGCTTCAGATTCTTCCAGTTTTGGTACAAGTAATTGAGTGGAGTCAGCCGTGATTAGTAGAGCCAGTACGCGCTCATGAGGATTACTGTAGAAACCAGTAAGATGGGCGATAGTATCCGGATTGTCAATATATACAAAAGACAAGGTCTGATCAATCATATATTTTTTAAATGCGTCAAGTGGGTTCATAATTATCCATCCTTTTAAATTAATCGTGGTTTTAGTGTACCAAAAACTTCTCTTTTAGAATAGAAAATGATAGAATGATTATGAATAAAGCCTTTTCTGAAAAAGTTTTAGAAAATTTCATGAAAATTTATCGATTTAATTGAAAAAGGTTACATTTCCTGTTATTCTGTTAACAGAAGTATGCGCTCACAAGATTTTTATTCTATATATGTTAAAGGAGATTAAATAATGGATAAGCAAACAATTACGATTTATGATGTGGCACGTGAAGCCGGAGTATCCATGGCTACGGTGTCACGCGTAGTCAACGGTAACCCGAATGTCAAACCTACTACCCGAAAGAAAGTTCTGGACGTCATTGACAGACTGGACTATCGTCCTAATGCCGTAGCAAGAGGGCTCGCAAGCAAGAAGACAACTACGGTTGGAGTCATCATTCCAGATGTCACAAATTTGTATTTCTCTTCTCTGGCACGAGGCATCGATGATATTGCAACGATGTACAAGTACAACATTATTCTTGCAAACTCAGATGAAAATGAACAGAAAGAAGTTCAGGTGCTCAACACACTGTTGGCCAAACAAGTTGACGGTGTGATCTTCATGGGTAACAAAATTACAGAAGAACTTAGAGCTGAGTTTTCCCGTTCCCGCACACCGGTCGTACTGGCAGGTACTGTTGACCCGGATGAACAAGTAGGCAGTGTCAATATTGATTACGAAACAGCTACTGAAGATAGCGTAGATATGCTGGTAGGAAACGGACACAGCAAGATCGCATTTATTTCCGAAAGCCACGATGAGCCAATTAACGGACAATATCGTCTGAACGGATATAAAAAAGCTCTTGAAAAAGCGTCCATCTCTTATAACGAAGATCTAGTTCTTCAATCTGAATACACCTACAAAGTAGGCGAAGCAGTATTTGAACAACTTAAAAAAGCTGGCGCTACCGCAGCAGTAGTCTCTGATGACGAACTGGCAGTCGGAATTCTTAATGCTGCCCTTGATAGAGGGGTATCAATTCCTGAAGATTTTGAGCTTATCACATCTAACAACTCAAAACTAACAGCAATGACCCGTCCGCAGATGAGCACCGTCGTTCAGCCATTGTATGATATTGGTGCTGTAGCGATGCGTCTATTGACTAAATTGATGAATAAAGAAGAGATTGACGAAAAGACTGTCAAACTTCCATATACGATAGATGCTAAAGGAACAACTAAATAAAAGGTGATAAAGGACAGCTGTACTGGCTGTCCTTTTTTTGCGCTAACAATGCATTTTTAATTAAGGCCATCATAATCATATGGAAAAGGTAAATTAAAAAACAGCTGCTGACCAGTTAAGGTGAGCAGCTGTTTCAATTAGAATTTATTCTTCTTCGTCATCTGTATTATCATCGTCATCATCATTTTTGTCAGACGGTGGTGTGGCTTCAGAGTTGACGTTGCCGTTACCGTTAGATGATCCATTGTCATTTGAGTCGTCATTATCATCAGACGACTCATTTCCGCTGCTCGATCCGTTATTTCCATTGGATGAGGCATTATCATTCCCGTTGCCATTACCGTTTCCGTTAGAAGATTCTTCTTCATCGTCTTCATCGTCTTCAGGTTCCGGCTCAGATTCTGGTTCAGGTTCAGGTGCTTCAGATGACTCGTCGCCATTGGACTCGTCATCTGAAGCAGCATCGTCTTCTGTTTCTTCATCGTCTTCATCGTCTTCATCGTCATCATCATCATCATCGTCGTCGGAAGATAATGCACGACCCCAGAATTCTTCCAATTCCTCATCTGTTGCTCCGATTGCAAAGTCATAAACTGTGGTTCCAGGAACGTTATCTGACTTGAACAGTTCAGTATGTGTATTACCAGAGTAGTTGAATGTCGATCCGTCAGGGGCTTCAACTTCACCGGCTTTCATACCAGTATCTACTATGACAGAATCTTCAGTTACACCATCAGGACGAGCATGGGTTTCGCCCACACCAAGAATATCCGGATTAACCGCATGGACAGCATTCATAATGCGTGCCCACATGTCTCGGTTACGTCTGCTTGGATGGAGACCAAAGTCATCTCTTAATGAGAGCTCGTTTGTTCCATACCCCATCCATGTTCCAAATGATACGCTTGGGGTACTGCCGATATACCAGACGTCGTGACGATCCTGAGTAGTTCCTGTTTTTGATACCCAGTCTGAAGAAAAATTCAGCTGATCAATGGTTCCTTGTGCAGTCCCATCAGTATGAACTCCTCGTAGCATATCGATTAGCAGATAATTGGAAGCCGGGCTCCATACTTCAGTCTGTTCCACTTCATGTTCATAAATAATTTCACCTGCACTGTTTTCGATGCGTTCAATCATGTAGGCGTCTGCATGCTGACCGTTATTTCCAATAGTTGAAAATGCGCTGATCAGGCCGACAGGAGAGGGGCCATCAGGTCCACCGATAGAAAACGAAGGGAAACTGATTGTTTCAGGCGCAACATCGTCAGCAGTAATTCCCATATTTCTAATGTAACTTTCCAGATCGACGTCTTCCTTCATTAATTCAGCATGAATTTTAAAGGCAGCCAAGTTTTTTGAATCCTCAAGAGATTCTCTGGCAGTCAGCCACTCATTAGTTGTGGCTCCAACGTTTGTCGGAGTGTAATAATTCCATTCTCCAGTAGCTGGATTCCACTCATCTCTTATTTCAACCTCTGTATCAGGTATGATAGTAGCGGGATTAAGAAGGTTAGCGTCAATAGCCGGTCCGTATACTGCGAGCGGTTTTATGACTGACCCTGGACTTCTGTTCATCTGAAATGCATTGTTAAATTGACTTAGTTCATAATCTCTTCCACCGATAAATCCGATGATTCGTCCGGTATCATTATCAATCAATGATCCGCCATATTGAACAGGAAGAGTAGTGGACTGAGTATTCCCGTCTGCATCTTCCCATGTGTAAGTCTGTTCAGCTCCTAGCTGATCCTGATACTCTCTTACGGTTTCTTCCATTGCATGGTGAACATCACGGTCAATCGTTGTATGAATTTGGTAACCGCCATTTCTAATCTCAGAACGAATCTGTTCTTCATACTCACTTAATAGATCAGGATTTTCTTCCAGTTCTTCATTCGTAATACCGTCACGTTCGAGTGCCTGAACAACTAGAATACGACGGGCTTCAAATTCTGCACGGTCATAAACATAAGACAAATCTTCATAATCGATTTCTTCACGATTTAAAAAGTCCTGTGTCAGATCGTATTCTAAAGCTTCCTGATACTCATCGTAAGTGATGAGCCCTACACGGTACATTCTGAACAGTACTTCTCGCTGTCTGCGCAAGCCAAGTTCCTGATCTTCCTTGATGGCACCAGTGTTTGTATAAGGACTGAAGACGTTTGGACGCTGAGGCAGTCCAGCTAAAAATGCGGCTTGAGGAAGGGTCACTTCTGATGCAGGAACTCCAAAGATCCCTTGAGCGGCTTCTTCAACACCCGCAATATTCTGGCCTTTATTGTTTCTGCCGAACGGGGATACATTCAGGTAGGCTTCCAGAATTTCTTCTTTATCCATATAATTCTCGATGCGCATGGCAAGAAGAATCTCATTAGCTTTACGCTCATGCGAAACTTCCCCGCCAATGATCTGTTGTTTGATCAGCTGTTGTGTTATAGTCGATCCACCAGTAGAGGCACCAGACTCTGTCAGATCCTGAACGAGGGCACGGGCGATAGCTTTAGGAACGATTCCTTCATGATCGAAGAAGTACTCATCTTCCGTTGCTATAATCGCGTCAACTAGAAGTGGAGACATCTGTTCCAGTTCAACTGGTGTCCTCATGAGATCCGCTCTCAGATCACTGATCACTTCTCCACCTGCATAATACATTGTTGATGTTTCGTTAAAATCGTAAATCTGCTGGACCATCACTTCATGGTCAGGAATGTCAGTTCCACTGACCAGTGAAACGAAATATCCGACTGCCGCTCCAGCTACTAGTGAACCTCCTACAAGAAGTATGACAACCAGCATAATAATAAGGGACTTGACGACCCGATAAAAAATATCAAAATAATAGACAACATTCTCGAAACGTGAGGGTTCATTCGTTTCTTCTGTCTGTCTTTGCTTCTTTTCTTCAGAACGCTTCATTATGAACTCCTTTAAGTTTGATTTAATAGTCGTGTAGCTTGCTATATTATAGCAAAATAAGGGTAGAAATAAAATAATTGAGGAGATAAAGCACATATAAATGAGTGGACTGTGACAGAATTGTTAAGTACCTGCAAGAAAAAATCCTTTACGAAAATAGGAATCATTTTACGTAAAGGATTAATGGTTAGACTGTTTCAGGTAGAGTTTCTCCGATTTTTTCTAATCGTTCGACCACTTCTTCTCTGCTTAGGTGATGCTCTTTGACGTAACGGTTTTCCGGTGAAACACGGCAGTCATGAGAACAGCCTCTTAAATACTTGTGCTCATTTTCTTCGGAAGTAATGAACTGACGGTTACAGAATGGGTTGCCGCAATTAACGTAACGTTCACACGGTGTACCGTCAAACCAGTCTTTAGCGATAACAGTATGTTCCTTGCGGTTGATGTCCACACTGATGCGGCCATCGAAAACATACATTTTTCCGTCCCACAGTTCACCCTGAGTCTCAGGGTGCGTACCGTAGTTATGAATCCCACCATGAAGTTGAGCAACATCTTCGAACCCTTCTTTAAGAAGCCAACCACTCAATTTCTCGCAACGTACCCCTCCCGTACAGTAGGTAACGATGCGTTTGTCCATAAATTTTTCTTTGTTTTTCCTGATCCATTCCGGAAGTTCTCTGAAGGATCGGATTTCAGGACGTACAGCACCTCGGAAATGACCCAGATCGTACTCATAATCGTTTCTCGCATCAAGAACGATTGTATTCTCATCTTCCAGCGCTTGTCTGAATTCAGTAGGTTCTAGATATTGCCCAGTAATTTCATTCGGATCGAGGTCGTCTTCACCCAAACTTAGAGAGACGATTTCGGGACGATAACGGACATGCATTTTCTTGAATGCATGCCCCTCCGCAGGATCCATTTTGAAGAACAGGTCATTGAAGCGCTCGTCAGATTTTACAGCTTCCATATAAGCATCAGTCTGCTCGACTGTACCGGAGACAGTTCCGTTAATTCCTTCTTCCGAAACGAGAATGCGCCCTTTTAGCCCGATATCATTACATAAAGCCAGGTGCTCGGTTCTGAATTGTTCAGGGTTGTCTATTTTTACATATTTGTAGTAAAGCAATACACGATAATCACTCATTTAATTTCCTCCTGTTGCTGGGTATGATCTAGTCCATTCTTATGGAATCACTAAAAAGTATAGTCGTTTCGCTTACAAAATGCAAGTAGTCTCAGGGAGTATAGCCATTTCGAATGTAAAATTGACATCTAAGTGTAATATACTTGAAATTTAAACATCTCGACATAATGTTATACTTTATCCAATAAATTAAAACGCTGACATCTAAAAACTATGAATTGACGATTAATGGAGGGGCTTTTGTTGATCAAGAAACTTATACTGTCAACTTTATCAAGTGCACTATTACTTAGTACATTTTCTGCTGTACCGAGTGTATCAGCAGACGATTTTAACGATGCAATTGATGAACAAAGATCAATCATTGAAGAGACCGACAATCAGGTACATAACCTTGAAGAAACAATCAGTTCTCTTCAGGAACAGGTACGCAATGCAGAAGACGAGTTAAAGACTCTCGATCGTGATATCACTGCCAATGAAGATAAAATCAATGAAGTAGTTGAGCGACTGGAAGCAGCTCATGCTGAAATGAAAGAGCTTCAGGAGGAGATTGCTGAACTCGAAGACATTATTTCCAAGCGAACTGAACAGCTGGAAAGTCAGGCCAGAAAAATCCAGGTCGATGGACAGACGACCAGCTATATCGAATTTATCATAGAGGCTGAATCACTAACGGATATCATCGGCCGAATTGATATTGTGTCCAGTCTCGTGTCATCTAACCGTAAACTGGTTCGAGCACAGGTAAGAGACATGGAAGCAGTTGCCGAGAAGCAGGAACGGACTGAACAGACGATCGTTCAACAGAATGCACTGGGTGCTGAACTTGAAGTCATTTCTCAGGACCTCGAACAGCAGAGACTTGAAAAAGAAGTGCTCGTTGCACAGATTGCAGCAGAAAGAGCCACCGCACAGTCTGACAGAGATCGTTATCTTTCGCAGAGAGCTGAAGCAGAACAAGCTGTTTCTCAACTGATTGTAGCACGTGAGGAAGCTGCACAGGCGGCTCGTGAAGCTGATGAACAAAGACGAGCAGAAGCAGAACAGAGTGAACAGGAAGAAAGAGAAGCTGTAGCACGTGCTGAAGAGCAGGCAGCTGAAGAAGAGGCTCAAGTCTCATTATCATCTTCTCAAGCTTCTCAAACTTCTGAGCCTGAATCATCCAGCTCAGAAACTCCTGCACCATCTAATTCAGATAGAAACCAATCATCTTCCGGAAATAACGGAGGTTCCGCATCAAATACTGAATCATCTAACAACAATAATTCTGGAAACAACTCTGGTAATAACTCAGGAAGTAATTCAGTTAACAATGGTGGTGGAAATGGAACAGGTGGAAGTTCAAATGAATCATCCAACAAGCCTGCACCAGCTCCTGCTCCAAGCGGAGGAACAAGCTGGGCAACACTTCAGCCACATGCAACTAGATTGCTGGGAACAAGATACCAGCTGGGAGGAAGTACGGCAAGTGCCCTTGACTGTTCCGGATTTACATCTCTTGTTTTTAGACAAGTAGGCATTTCACTGCCACGTACAGCAGCTGGACAGTATGCCTCTTCAAGAAAGATATCCAGAAGTGACGCGCAACCTGGCGATTTGATTTTCTTCTCTGAAAATGGATCTACAATTTCTCACGTAGGGATATATGTTGGCGGCGGACGCTTTATCGGTTCTCAGACTAGTACGGGTGTCGCGTATACCAACGCTCACACTGGCTACTGGGGTGCTCGATTTGTAGGATACGGAAGATATTAATAGCAAACTCAAAAAGGGACATGCCTGAACGGGCATGTCCCTTTTTGAGTTTATAGCCAGATTTTCCCCCTCAAGTAGTGAACAAGCAACTGATATTGATCCAAGATTCAGCTCTCAGTAATCTCAGCATATTTTTGTAGACCTGCACCCTTTATATATTTGGCTAGGACAGACTTGAGGCTGCATTATAACCTGAGTGGGTTCCAAGACGAATCTTGCGACATACTGAAGCGGACCTTGCACTATGACTTTGATCTGAGAGTCGAATTACCTTCAACTTACAAGCCTCCACATTGTCATTCCATCACTTATACATAATGAAAAAGCAATGAGCGCCCGTCCTGATAATAACGGTGACTCATTGCTCTTTTGTATTCAGATCTTATATTACCCGAACTTTGTCCTGATTTATGCGCTAGACTAAAACAAATCTGACATCAATAAAAATTGACAACTAACTTAAATATAGGAGTCGGTCAGAGTCATGTACTCATCGATATCTGCCAAAACTTCATCAATTGCGGCCTGCCAGAAATCAGGTTGTGTCAAGTCGACGTTCAAGTGTTTTTCAGCCAGATCTTCAGTCGTCATGCTGGCCGTGTCTCTAAGCAGTTCACGGTAGTCATCTTCAAAGGCCGATTCCTGATTCTTCGCATGAGAATAGATCCCCAGGCTGAACAGGAAACCGAATGTATACGGGAAGTTATAGAACGGCACTCCAGTTATGTGGAAATGCAGTTTACTTGCCCAGAACATTGGGTGATAGGTGTCTAGCGCGTTCTGGAATGCTTCTTTTTGAGCATCTTCCATCAGCTGGCTCAGTTCCTTCTCGTCAAGCAGCCCCTTCTGTCTCTGTTCGTAAAAACGTGTTTCAAACAGGTAACGGCTATGAATATTCATGAACATGACAGCAGCACGTGAGATTCTGCTGTCCAGAAGAGCGATTTTTTCTTCAATAGACTCAGCTGCCTCGACTGTCGCACTCGAGATAACCATTTCACAGAATGTTGATGCAGTTTCCGCTACATTCATTGCATAGCGACGGTTCAGATGAGGCAGATCCCTCATAACATGACTATGGTAGGCGTGGCCCAGTTCATGAGCAAGAGTGGATACATTGTTAGCGGAACCGGAAAAAGTCATGAACACTCGGGATTCGCCACTCATAGGCAAGTTGGAACAGTAGGCACCAGGGCGCTTACCATCTCGATCTTCGGCTTCCACCCAGTTCTGTTCAAATGCAGTTTCAGCCAGTTCTTTCATCTCCTGACTGAAAGAAGCAAAGTGATCGACGACGAGAGACTGAGCTTCTTCAAATGAATAAGATTTAGGCTCGAAGTCCCCTAAAGAAATAGGGGCGGTCACGTCTGCCCAGTTGAGCTTGTCTTTGCCCATCAGCTTGGCCTTGCGATTAAGGAAGTCTACCACTTTAGGTTTGTTTTCGGTAATCGTATCCCACATCATATCCAAGGTATCCTTTTTCAGACGGTTGTATTCCAGAGCAGGATCAAGGAAATGGTCTTCTCCTCTGAGCTCATAGGTCTGTAGTCGGAACCCTGCCAGATGATTTAAAGTATCAGCAAACAGTGGCGCCTTGGCGTGCCAGGTCAGCTCCCAGTTATCAAGCAGAGATTCTCGGACAGCAGGGTCCGGATCCCCTGATAACTTATTGGCTGCCTGACCGGCTGACAGAGTGGATAACTCTCCATCTTTTTTAAACGGCACACGTATACTGTTCACTAGAGACTGATAGACGTTCCCAAAGCCTTCCAGACCATCCAGTGAGAGCTGCTGTATGATGCGTTCTTCTTTTTCAGATAAAAGCTTTTTACCTTTTTCTCTTTTTTCATTCAGATTGAAGGAACTCTGTTTAAGTCCTTCATGAGCAATCAGTTCAGTCCATTGATCTTCAGGAACAGCTTTCAGCTTTTTCATAAATAAAGTCTCTACATCGCTCATCTCACTACCGAGACGGCTGAGTTCATTAACGCGTTTGGCCGCCTTGGAATCATTCACGTTGGCAGAAAGGATGCCTCTTGAAAATGTTGATGCTTCTGATAAGTTGTCATAAGCAGTCTGGCGCTTGTCCAGAAAATCGAGCAGCTCAGCAGTATGAGAATTGGCCTGCTCAGCCGACCAGTTTATAATCAGTTTTTTAGCTTCTGAAATCGTCTCTCTGATGCCGTCAATAAACTGACTCAGTTCCTCAGAATCACTTCCCCCTTTAAAAATCCGTTCCATATCCCAGTTCAATTGTGTTTGCATACAGTCTCCCCCTTAGTTGATTGGTATCATTGTATCGTTTTTCCCTTTTCATATAAAGGGACATCAGTTAGAATAATAGTATTGACTAATGGGGTGTGTAAAAATATGAGAAAAAAAACAAGGACTGCAGATAACATCTATCTTCTTTCTGCCTTTGCTGTGATGGCTATTTTGTACTACAGTTCCTCTATGAGCTATCAGGAGCAGACGGTCCAGCCAATTCTTAATCAATGGCTTGAAAATGAACCGTTCAGAGGGCTGCTGGAGCGTATGGCATTCATGTATGCAGGCAGTGAAGTCAGTATCGAAGCTAGTGGTTATGTTGGATTCTTAGAGTTTTTCCTTAGAAAAGGGGCCCATTTCATTTCTTATTTCTTTTTAGGCCTGTTCTGGTACTTAGGATTAAGAAACAGAGTGGACAATCCGTACTTAACTGTACTGCTGGCTGTGATGCTGTCGATAGGCTATGCGTCATTTGATGAATTAAGGCAGTCCTTTCATCCAAACCGGACAGCGTTGATGGAAGATGTCATTCTGGATACTGCAGGAGCTGTGACTGGGGTCATTTCCGGCCTGCTGTCCACTAAACCACGCAGAAGGCGATCGCGTGTCAAAGCCTGATTCAACGGACTGACTAAAGACGGCAATGAAAGCGCAACCTGACCACCTTGAATGACAAAAGATTTTTGGTATAATAACAAAGGACAAACACTAAGATCAGGAAAGAGGAAATAGAATGGCAGGACATTCCAAGTGGAAAAATATTCAGCATCGTAAAGGTGCACAAGATGCAAAAAAAGGAAAGATTTTCCAGAAATTGTCAAAAGAAATCTATCAGGCAGCAAAAGACGGCGGTACTGATCCCGATACGAATGCTGCATTGAGACTGGCTGTAGACAAAGCGAAGGCAAACAATATGCCTAACGACAATGTCGACCGCGCAATCAAGCGTGCCACTGATTCAGGTCAGGGAGCTGACTATAAAGAAGTGCTGTATGAAGGATACGGACCAAGCGGAATTGCTGTTCTGGTTTACGCCCTAACTGATAACCTTAACCGCTCAAGCACAAATATTCGAGTGGCATTCGACCGTAATGGCGGATCAATGGGAGAAAAAGGAACGGTCAACTATATGTTCGACCGCAAAGGCTATATTGCAATCAGCAGAGAAAATCTCGATATCGATGAAGACGACATGCTGATGCACGTACTGGAAGCTGGCGGAGAAGATCTGGAAACGTCCGACGATGTCTTTGAAATCTATACCGAAGCAACGGAATTCGCTCAAGTACGGGATGCACTGAAAGAAGCAGGATTCGAGCTGGACCAGTCGGAACTAACGATGATTCCACAGACTACTGTACCTGTTCCTGAGGAAAAAGTCAGTGTGTTTGAAAAACTGATCGATGCTCTTGAAGATGATGATGACGTAAGCGAAGTTTACCATAATGCAGACATTTAAAATAATTTCACTTAATAGGCACTGGACAGAAAAATTGTCCAATGTCTATTTTTTTTCGTCACTTTTAGGATAAAAGAACAATATATATAGTAGACAGAAAAATTTTATGGAGGGGTGGTAAAAACTGGATACCGAATTATTCGCACAGCATCTTCTGACAGTAGCTGATTCTTACCGAACGAGTGATATACATGTTCTGCCGGAACAGAAACACTATGATATCTATTTCCGGTTGAATGGACAGATGGACAAACAATTCTATCTGGATAGAGAAGAAGGGGGACGGCTCATATCGTTATTTAAATACTTGTCGAATATGGATGTCGGCGAGAAAAGGCGACCTCAAAGCGGATCGATGACATTTCAGCTCGAAAAGAAAGCCATTGACCTGAGATTCTCCACGATCAGTAACTACCAGAGTCAGGAGTCTCTGGTAATCAGGCTTTTAAAGCAGAAAGAAACAGACGTGTCAGAGATCGGGACATTCTTTCAGTATGAATGGCAGCAGCTGAAAAAACTGGCCGATGCCAAATCGGGTCTCCTTCTCTTTTCAGGTCCTGTGGATTCAGGCAAGACGACCACGATGTATCATCTGGTTAAAAACAGGATAAGAGGTGAAAAACAGCAGGTGATTACAGTAGAAGATCCCGTTGAGATTGAAGAAGTCTCCTTCTTGCAGACACAGGTCAATGAGACGGCGGGCGTATCATATGAACACTTGCTGAAAAGTTCTCTCAGACATCACCCGGATGTGATCATCGTTGGAGAAATAAGGGATGAAGAAACGGCACGAATGGTCATTCGAGGCGCCCTGACTGGTCACCTGATTGTGGCATCGATCCATGCCAAAAACTGCACAGGGGTCATATCCAGGCTGATGGAACTGGGAATCAGTCGGCCATTGCTCCAGCAGACACTGATAGGGATATCTTTCCAGACGCTGCTTCCACTTTACTGTCCCTTGTGTGAAACAAACTGTCGAACCTTCTGTACCCATTATCCCAGAGATCAGAAACGTGCCGCTTTATTCGAAGTCAGAACTGGGGAAGCACTCAAAAGGAGTTTGGTGGAGTCGGGAGAAAAGAAATCCCGTGAAGATGCGCAACGTTCATTTAATCATTTACTGGAAAAGGTGACTGCCTATGGCTATATTTCGAAACAGACCTGCGACCGCTACCTCATTCCTGAGCACTAGGTTCCTTTACCTCCAGGGTCGCTTTCTGTCGCGACTTGGAAGACTTCTGGGAGAAGGGTTTTCCATGAAAGAGGCACTGGACTTCCTGAGAACACTCGAAAAAAAGGAAGCGGCAGGATGGGCAGACACGATCAGACAGGAAATACTTGAAGGAGGAGAACTGTCAGCTGGAGTCAGACGATGCGGCTTTCCCGAATCGGTGAGCACACAGATTCACTTTGCTTTGTATCATGGACACCTGCATGAAGCCATATCGCATGCGGGGCAGCAGCTGATGAAACGAGCAGAGCGCAAACGAAAGCTACTTAGCATTATTCAGTACCCGCTGATGCTGACAGGCTTTATTGTAGTCATGTTGTTTATGATGCGGTACATTCTCATCCCTCATATTGAACAGATTACTTCATTCCAGTCAGAGGTCATGCCGTTGAGCACGCGCCTGATTGTTATGCTGGTCTACCGGACACCCGAGGGCCTGGCACTGTCTGCTGGTCTGATCACAACAGCAATTCTCATATTTAAAAAAGCGAACAGCAGGAAAAGTGAAGTCGAGAAACTGAATACACTCACCAGATGGAGCCGCTCCACATTATTCACGCTTTACTGGAGCCAGTATTTTGCTTACGAGTGGGGCCAGCTGATCAAGGGAAGCTGCAGTCTCCTTGAAGTCATCACAATTATGAAAGGAGAGCAGAGCTCGAAGCTGGTCAAGGATATAGGGAAGCGAATCGAGAGTGAAATGCTTAAGGGTCTGTCTTTTTCTGAATCTCTAACCCCCTATCATTTTTTAAACGAAGAATTGAAGGAAGTGATTCGTCAGGGTGAGCTTTCCGGAAAACTTGGCCATGAACTGACAATGTTTGCCCACAGCTGTGAAGAGGATTTTGACCGGAAGACAGAACAGCTGATGGCTCTAATCCAGCCCATTGTTTTTGTAGGTGTTGCATTAGTCATTGTTGCGATTTATGCCGCTCTGCTGCTGCCCACATTTACTGTTATGGATACATTTTAAAGGAGGAAAAATAAATGATAAATAGATTACGCAATAGATTAAAGAAGGAAAATGGCTTCACACTGATTGAAATGTCTCTGGTCCTGCTGATCATATCTGTGCTCCTGTTATTGTTCGTCCCTAACCTGTCCAAAAGACAAGAATCAGCAAACGATACTGGAACTGATGCGATCGAAACAGTCCTGCAGAGCCAGGTGGATTTGTATAAAATAGAAGAAAAGAAAAACCCTGAAAGTTTCGATGTAATGGAAAATGAACAGTATCTGACACCTAATCAAGCCGATCGGGCCAATAAAGAATTTCAGTTGAATGGCGGCATTGTGACGAAAAAAGCTAAGTGACAGGTGAATCATGACGTGGTCAATGAATAAAGAAGAGGGCATGACGCTGATCGAAACACTACTGGTGCTCACTGCTCTGTCCATTATTATCTCAATACCTGCTGTTCAGTTCAGTCGACTCAAAGAAAGATCTGAAACAGCCCTGTTCTTTGAAACCTTTCAGTCGAGTGTCACCCTCATGCAGAACTATGCGATACTTAATGATAAATGGACAGTCATCGAATTCAGGCGTCCACTTAAAGATATATCATTCAGAGTAGCGGGTGAACGGGGGCATCCGATCGAACACAAACTGTCTCTGCCGGATCACATCTCATTATTGAATGATCTGACTGAATTCAGGTTTTCAAGAGGGACGGGACATATAAGCGGACATGAGGTCATCAGATTCCGCACACCGGAAGGAATTGTAGAGTTTGCCTTCCAGCTGGGAAGTGGCCGATATGAAATCAGGTAAATGGAGAAAAAGCGGAGGGTTCATCCTTATGGAAGCCCTGATCAGCTTGAGTCTGATCACACTAGCAGTATGCAGCATGCTTCCGTTCCTTGTGGATACTTTTGTAATCAGAGAAGAAGCAAAACTAAACGTGGAAACCAGCAGAGTTCTTTACGAAACAGCTCAGTTCTGGGATAGAACATATCAGTCGAATGCGATGATGGTGGACGGCAAGCTGATCGTAGTTATTGAAAATAACAATCGAATCACAGTCAAAGGAGAGAAAATCAGTGATCAGATGGTGGAAATCCTGTCAGTCAAATGGAAAAAATGATCAGGGACTGACTTTGATCGAATGCCTAGTTACTATCCAGGTCATAAGTGCTATGGTCCTGCTTTTTTCTTTCGCTCTCAGCCAGTTTACAGCACTTGAAAGACAGGTGAATGATGACAGACAGATCGAGTGGCACCTCTTCTTGAACTATCTCGAACAGGATCTGAAAGACAAGGTGGTCACGGATGTGAAGGGTGAGACGATTACTTTCAAAAAGGTGGTGGATGGTGTAGTGCAGGAGGAGCCCATGACCTACAACCGCTATAAAAATCTATATAGGAGAAGTGTGCGTGGACTGGGGCATCACCCTGTTCTAATGAGAATCAGTACCTTCTCAGCCGAAAAGAAAGATGACCAGCTGATATTAAAGGTCACTTTTGATAACCTGGAATCATACAGAGGCATAGTGAAGGTGGTGGATCATGTTCTGGAGTAAGGGCTTCGCAGATTCTATACGAAGCGATGAGGGGAGCACGCTATTGTCTGCACTCATTATGCTCATGTTTACTTCGTTCCTATTGTTGTCATCGGTCACAGTCCTCAAGCATCAGATGATCCAGTACAGGCAGACGGCTCTCAGCTATGAAGCCAGAACGATGATTGAAATGACAGAAGTTCTTTTAAAAGATGATTTTGATGATTATCAGTCTTATCCCAGTGAAGTGAGATTTTCATCAGGGAGCACAACAGTGAGCAGGCTCACCGATACACGATTTCTTATCAAGGCAGAACTGAACAATCAGCATACTAGTCAGAAAACAGTTGAGCTGGCAGTGAAGCCTGTAGAACCGAGTACACCCCTAAAAACAGACGAAAGCATTGATGACGAAGCAGTGGGAGATGAGCCAGAGGCCACACCAGAAGTCCAGGCTGTAAAAGACCATCAGGATGAATGAAACAAGATACTAAGCATAAATTGATTTGAGCATCAGTGGGCCAGACTGAAGAGAGCCTGCTGATGCTTTTCGCTGTTCAGCTGTCCTGAATATAGGTGTTGGGAACCGGATGTACAATGGCTGCCCATTCGTTTCTTTTTTAATTCAGCTTTGCTATAATAAAACAGATGAACGAAGAGCTGTACGATAAACTATAGAATAGGGTGTTCAAATGTTACGAGTAAAAGCCGTTCAAACAGAACTGAAGAAACAGGAGCTTGATGCACTGCTGGTTACGAGTCCGTTTAATCTCCGCTATGTCTCCAACTTTACGGGAACAACTGGACTGGGTGTCATCACTCACGACAAAGCCTACTTTGTCACCGACTTCCGCTATACTGAACAGGCTGCTGAGCAGGCAGAAGGGTACGAAATCATCCAGAACACTGGACCGATTTTTGATGAAGTCAAAGCACTAGTTGAAAAAGAATCGATTGCAAACCTTGGATTCGAGACAAATTTCATGACTTTTTCAAATTACGAACTGCTGAATTCACTTGTGGAATGCAGGCTGACTCCTGTAAGCGGGCTTATCGAGTACTTAAGAGAAATCAAGGAAGAAAGCGAAATTGAAACAATACAGAAAGCAATTAAGATCACTGAATACGCCTTCGAAGAAATCCTTCATTTCATCAAACCTGGCGTGACAGAGGTAGAAGTAGCCAATAAACTGGATTTTCTGATGAGAGAAGAAGGTGCCAGTGGAGTATCATTCGATACGATCGTGGCCAGCGGAAAGCGTTCTGCGATGCCTCACGGAGTAGCGAGCGATAAGGTTATCGAACAGGGAGACATGATCACGATCGATTTCGGGTGCTACTATAACGGATATGTATCAGACATGACTCGTACATTTGCATTAGGTGACCCTGGAGAAGAGCTGAAGAAGATTCATCAGATCGTTCTCGACGCAAATCTGAAAGTAACAGAGCAGATCAGGGCTGGAATTACTGGGAAGGATCTGGACGCTGTAGCCAGGGATTATATTACAGAAAAAGGGTATGGTAAAGCGTTCGGGCACTCAACTGGACACGGGATCGGACTTGAAGTGCATGAAGGCCCTGGAATCAATTTCAAGAATGAAAATGTACTGGTCAGCGGAAATGTCATCACAAACGAACCTGGGATCTATATTCCTGGACTTGGTGGCGTTAGAATCGAAGATGATCTGGTCGTCACTGATAGTGGCAGCAGAAACCTTATGAGCGTATCAAAAGAACTGATTCAGCTTTAAGGAAAGCCTTGTGAAGAGTAGTGATTTCAAATAGGTTTTCGCTTTAAATCATGTTACAATAAAGAGAGAATTAAAATACGTTTTATTTATGCCGTATTTTAAATTAGGAGGAAAACAGGTAATGATTTCAACAAGTGAATTTAAAACAGGTCTGACGATTGAATACGATGGAAGCATCTGGAGAATCATGGACTTCCAGCACGTAAAACCAGGAAAAGGTGCGGCATTTGTCCGTTCTAAACTTAAAAATCTGAGAACCGGTGCAATTCAGGATGAAACATTCCGTGCTGGCGAAAAGATGGAAACCGCTCATATCGAAACGAAAGAGATGCAGTATCTTTATGAGAATGGTGGAAACCACGTCTTCATGGATACTCAGACATATGAACAACTTGAAATTCCTGGCGAACGTATTGAAGATGAACTGAAATTCATGAAAGAAAATATGGAAGTCGAAATCATGATGTACGGACATGAAGTCCTTGGTGTTGATCTTCCTAAAAAAGTCGAGCTGAAAGTAGTAGAAACAGAGCCTGGAATCAGAGGCGACACAACAGGCGGAGGATCCAAGTCTGCAACACTTGAGACTGGGGCAGTTGTAACTGTACCTTTATTCGTCAACGTTGATGACATGCTGGTCATCAACACAGATGAAGGAAGCTACGTTTCCCGAGCTTAATCATTACATCGATTCAGTAAAAGGAGGAAGAGTGATGAGTGAAAAAATAGTCGATACAAATAGAACAAATCTAATAGGTGAAATCGAAGTGGCTCCTGAAGTACTGGAAGTCATTGCCGGTATTGCTGCCAACGAAGTGGATGGCGTCTATGCCATGCAAGGACGCTTCTCTAAAACAATGAAAAATGTTTTCGGCAAAGCTAATCATAAAAAAGGTGTTCATTTGAATACAGATGAAGACGGGCTGAAAGTAGATATATACTGCTACTTCAAATTTGGCGTGAACGTGCCTGTCGTAGCTCAGACCATTCAGCAGCGAGTACGCGAACAAGTGCTGCATATGACCGATATTTCACTTGCTGAAGTGAACATTCATATTGCAGATATTGTACCTGAAAAAACTACAATCCAGGAATTGTTCGATCTGGATACGGAAGAAGATGAAAAATAGTGACTACTGTAAGGCGTGTGATAAGGGAAAAAGCCTTTCAGTCTCTTTTCCAGTTATCCACACATGATGAACTGACCGCTGACCAGGCCATTCGACTGGCATTGGAAAGTACCTTGTCTTTTGATGAGGGGCGTACGATCGAAGAGGCTATGAAAGATGCGTTGCCTGAGGAAAAGAATACTCAGCAGATCGTGACGGATGCGCTGCATTATCTCAGAAGACTGGTTGTCGGTACAAGAGATAACAAAGAAGTGATTGATGAGACAATCACCAGACATCTAAAAAACTGGTCTTTGAATCGTCTTGAACGTACCAACAGGCTGCTGCTTGAGCTGGCTGCATATGAACTGCTTTTTGAAGCAGAGACGGATAAGCGTATCGTCATGAATGAAGCGATCGAGCTGGCTAAGACATTCAATGATGAAAAGGCAAGTAAATTCATAAATGGTGTCCTGCAGAGCATTGCAGATGAGAATAAAGTTTGAGCACTTTTTTCTGTCAGATATCCGCCAGTTCCGGATATGAAGAAATGAAATGTGACGCAGACAGCAAGAGAGGGCGGGGAAATAGAGTGTAGACCACATTCTATTTTTTTGCTCTTTTTATTTTCATCCAGCATCAGAACTTTAGAAAGGAGTTTGCTATGAGTGAAGACTACCTTACTGTCTCCCAGCTGACGACATATGTAAAAAGAAAATTTGATTACGATCCTTATCTTGAACGTGTTTTTGTTAAGGGAGAGATTTCGAATTACAATCCTCACCGCAGGAATTCTCATCAGTATTTCAGCATTAAAGATAAAGATGCCAAACTGTCAGTGGTCCTGTTTCAGCGGGAAGCCAGAAAACTGAACGTCGAATTGGAAGAGGGCATGAGCGTTATGGCTGTAGGTCGCTTGTCTGTCTATGAAAAGAACGGGACTTACCAGCTTTATATTGAACACATTGAACCAGAAGGACTTGGACAGCTCTATGCAGCTTACGAAAAGACTAAAAAGAAACTGACGGAAGAAGGCTGGTTCGATGCATCACGCAAACAGCTTCTGATTCGGTTTCCTAAAAGAATTGCTGTGGTAACCAGTCCGAGCGGAGCAGTAATCAGAGATATTCAGACAACTATAGAAAGACGATTTCCTATAGTTGAACTCACTCTTTACCCTACTTTAGTTCAAGGAGACAAAGCCGCCGATTCGATCGTAAAAAGCATTAAGAAGGCGGACAGGACGGGCGATTTCGATACGATCATTGTCGCCCGGGGAGGCGGATCGTTTGAAGACCTGTTTCCATTTAATGAAGAAAAAGTGGCGCTGGCAATTGCTCATGCGAAGACACCAGTCATATCATCAGTTGGACATGAAACGGATACGACACTTGCAGATCTTGCCGCAGACGTCAGAGCTGCGACACCAACTGCAGCAGCTGAACTGGCGGTACCTGTATTGACGGAAGAAATAGGTAAGATCGATCTGACAAGACAGAGACTGGTCCAGGCGATGCAGACACTTATTCGTCAGGAAAAAGAGCGGGTAAAACGAATGGAGCAGTCGTATATATTCAGGCAGCCCGAGCGGTTGTATGATGGATACAGCCAGAATCTTGACCAGCTCACGGATCAGCTGATCAGAAGCACGGATCAGAGGCTTCAGTCGGCACGTCAGAAGAGGGATATGCTGAATCAGCAAGTGCGTTCCTACAATCCTATGTCCCGAATCAGGCAGGCCAGGATTGATAATGAGAGACTGAAAAAACAGCTGTATACATTATCAAGGCAGGTTGTCGAAAACAAGTCAAGACAAGTGGATCATCTCATTCAGTCACTGGATCTCCTTTCCCCACTAAATATACTAGGAAGAGGATTCGCTGTTGCCAGACAAAATCAGACTATTATCAAGTCAACTGAACAGATTAACATAAATGAATCACTGGATGTCACCATTTCAGACGGAACAGTCAAAGCGAATATAACTGGAATCAGTAAAGACACTCTTATAAATAAAAGCAGCGAGGAGTAGAAGCAGTGGATAAAGAAAAAACGTTTGATGAAGCAATGAAGGATCTTGAAGGAATTGTTCAGAAGCTGGAGCAGGGGGATGTCCCACTTGAAGAAGCACTCGATCAGTTTCAGGAAGGAATCAATCTGAGCCGATACTGCAAACGCATTATAGAGGATGCAGAAAAAACAGTTACACGTATGGTCAATGAAGACAGCAGTGAAGATATTGCTGATAGCTGATAAAAAAACTGATAAATCAGATGACATGAGACTAGGGGCTATTGAAGATACAATGACGCAATGAATCGTGAGTAGTCGATTACTAAAAAATTAAAGGAGTATCAAATGAATTTTCAGACATTCGTTAAAGATTTTAAATACCCATTCGAACGGTATATGAGAGAGGCTATCCCGGACAGTAGCAGAACTCAGCTGGAAGCATCCATGCGCTACTCCCTTGAAGCTGGAGGTAAACGCCTGAGGCCACTGATTCTTTTCGCTGTTCTCAAAGCATTCAACAAACCGGTCGAGCAGGCTTTCCCATATGGGGCAGCACTTGAGATGATCCACACCTACTCACTGATCCATGATGATCTTCCAGCAATGGATGATGATGACCTTAGAAGAGGGAAACCGACAAACCACATAGAATACTCCGAAGCGACTGCTATCCTTGCAGGAGATGCACTGCTGACCAAGGCCTTTGAACTGATGACGCAGGGAACAGCGGACGATGCGATCAAGCTTAAACTGATCAGATCTTTATCTCAAGATGCAGGTCACGAAGGCATGGTTGGCGGCCAGCAGGCGGATATGAACGGGGAACATACTACCTTGACTCTTGAAGAACTGGAGTCGATCCATGCAAGAAAAACAGGTAAGCTTATCCGTTTTGCTTTCTACGCCGGAGGACTTCTTGCAGATGTGAAAAATGAAACAGTTACTGATCTTGAAGAAATGGCCTATGCTTTAGGACTGGCTTATCAGGTGAGAGATGATATCCTGGATGTTCAAGGGGATGAAAAAGATTTAGGTAAGCGGACTGGAGCGGATGCCAGATTAGGAAAGAGTACCTACCCGGCATTACTAGGGCTTGAAGAGGCAAATGATCTGTTCAGGGAGAAGCTTGAAAAAGCACTGACATTGAACTGCCAAATTAAAGAGCGTGAGGCTGTTTATGACGACGAACTGCTGGCATCCTTCATTCGCTCATTAGAAATCGAAGCATTGTCTTGAGGTGAGGACATGAAAAAAGAACGTGCAGATGACCTGCTGATCCGTCAGGGTTGGGCAGAAGATCGTGAAAAAGCCAAACGACTTATTATGTCCGGTAAAGTTTATACAAGCAAAGAAGAACAGATTTTTACTTCTGGCGAAAAGTGGCTTGGAGATACGCTTGTCTATGTCAAAGGCGCTGAACAGCTGTATGTCAGCCGGGGGGGCAAGAAACTTGAGCGCGCTCTGGACTACTTTAAAATTGACCTGACTGATCAGATTGTACTGGATATCGGCGCATCAACTGGCGGATTTACTGATGTCTCCTTGCAAAACGGTGCCCGACTGGTCTACGCTCTGGATGTAGGAACAAATCAGCTTGCCTGGAAACTGAGGATCGATGAGCGTGTCAGTGTTATGGAACAGACCAATTTCAGAACCTGCCGACCTGAAGACTTTACCCAGGGACAACCCACTGCCGCAACGATCGATGTCTCGTTCATCTCCTTAGAGAAAATTTTTCCTGTATTAAAAGATATTCTTGCTGAAGATGGTACAGTCATAGCTCTGATCAAACCACAGTTTGAAGCTAGAAGAGAAGATGTGGGTGAACGTGGCATCATTACTGACCCCGAAGTCCACAGATATGTCATTCATGCTATCATTTCATTTCTGTATGAATTAGGTATGACTACAGAAGGGATCATCCCTTCACCTATTAAGGGTGGCAAAGGGAACAAAGAATATTTAGCGTATATAAAGAATCGGTCTGCGAAGGATAAATCGCTAGATTACTGGCTGCAGAAACTTATTACTGACTCGTTGTTTTCCTGAACACTTAAAAAGTATGCATATAATTTAATATAAGATGATAAGTTCTTTTCTTGGCACTCAGTTAGAAATGATGTATACTTAAACTGAATATACTGTATAAATATACTGTGTTATTTAGTTCGCAAGGGCATAGGAGTGAATGAAGTGAAGAAAAAAGAGAGACATCAACTATTACGGGAACTGGTGCAACAGGAGGTTATTCAGAAACAGGGAGACTTCGTCGATATCCTGCAAAAACGCGGAATCGATATTACTCAGGCGACGATTTCGAGAGACATTAAGGAACTTCAACTCATCAAAGTACCTGCTCAAGAAGGTGGCTATCAGTACAACCTGCCTCCAGAAATGAATTATAACATTTCCAAGAAACTGGCAAGACTGATGAAAGATGCCTTCGTTTCAATCGACACTCAAAAAGAATTTGTTCTGATCAAGACGTTACCGGGTAATGCATTTGCTTTGGGTACATTGATCGAGACAGCGAAATACCAGGAAGTGTTCGGATGTATATCTGGTGATGATACTGTCCTGATAATTTGTCGGGATGAGGACAGTGCTGAACGTTTCCAGAGAAGAATTATTTCCTTCATTTAAATGATCTGATGAACAGGAGGTTTATCTTTGCTAGAATCGTTAAAAATTAGAGATTTTGCAATTATTCAGGATCTGTCACTGGACTTCAGAACTGGCATGACTGTCCTGACAGGTGAAACTGGCGCAGGAAAATCAATCATTATCGATGCGGTCGGTCTCCTGGCAGGTGGTAGAGGATCCAGCGAATTTGTCCGGTATGGTTCAAAGAAATGTGTTCTGGAAGGCCAGTTCTCCTATCAGAAGACGGAGACGTTGACTGCGCTTCTGGAAGAAAACGCGATTGATGAAGAAGAAGCCACATTGCTGATCCAAAGAGAAATATTTGCCACTGGACGCAATGTCTGCCGAATTAACGGCAGTATCGTCACCATTGCTGTCCTGAAAGAAGTGGGTTCTCAGCTGATCGACATCCATGGTCAGAACGAGCACCAGGAGCTGATGGTGTCTGATAACCATATTCATCTGCTGGATTATTACGGACCGAGTGAACTGGATCGGCTGAAAAAAGAATACCAGTCAGTATTCAGTGAATACAGGCAGCTTGAAAAAGAACGCAGAGAATGGGAAATCAATGAACAGGAGCTTGTGCAGCGTATCGATATTCTGAAATATCAGGTAGAAGAAATCAAAGCTGCCGATCTTCACCTCAATGAAGAAGAAGAGCTTAAAGAAGAGGAACAGAAGCTTGCGAACCATCAGTCGATTGTCGAAGCCCTGTCCTCAAGTTATACCATTCTTCAAGGAGAAGAGATAAGCGGACTGGATCTAATCGGACAGGCAATGGAGAAAATGGAAAGTATTTCGGATATGGATGATAAATTCAGACAGATATCTGAAACACTTTCTGCTGCATTCTTCCAGCTTCAGGAAGTATCCAGTGACTTGTATTCTGAAATGGATCATCTTGAATATGACGAAGAACGCCTTAACGAGATCGAAGAACGTCTCAACATCATTCAGCAGCTGAAACGGAAATATGGGAATACTGTTGAATCGATTCTGATCCATTACGAAGAAGCTGTCAGTGAACTGGAAAAGCTTGAAAACCGGGAAGAACAAGTGGATATGCTCAGCAAGAAGACAACTCAGTTGAGGGAACGGGCTGTAAGTCTGGCTGGAGACTTGACGAAAATCAGAAAAGAGACTGCTGAAAGGCTGGAAGTGGCCATTCTTGAACAGCTGAAAGAACTGTACATGGAAAAAGTCCAGTTTTCAGTGAATTTCAAAGAAGGATCAGATCAGGGAACTGCTGATTCCATCTTATCCGCCCAAGGCCAGGACAAAATCGAATTTTTTGTAGCAACTAACCCAGGGGAACCCTTGAAACCACTTGCGCGTGTCGCATCCGGAGGAGAACTCTCTCGTATGATGTTGGCAATGAAAACTATCTTCTCCAGGTCGCAAGGCATTACAAGCATCATTTTTGATGAAGTGGATACTGGTGTCAGCGGAAGAGTGGCTCAGGCCATAGCAGACAAGATTTATTCAGTGGCCTACCATTCTCAAGTCTTATGCATCACTCATCTGCCTCAAGTTGCAGCGCGGGCAGATCAGCACTTGTATATACGAAAAGAAGTGGCTAACGACCGGACGACCACCTATGTTGAACAACTGGCCGAGAAAGAACGGACAGAAGAAATTGCCCGTATGCTTTCAGGTGAGGAACTAACGCAACTGACTATTGAAACTGCTCAGGAATTACTGAAACTGGCTGATAAAAAGAAAAAGCAGGTATAAAAAAACCCTCTTTGCACCACTGAATAAGGGGCCAAGAGGGTTTTTGTCAATTATATTATAGAATCACACTTAAAATCGAAGCAAATGCAGGAATAGCCATCGACAGGAGCAGCACCCAAATAATGATTTTAGAAGCAGTGCTTGTTGATCCTTTTTCTCTTCGTTTCTTAGGCATAAGTGTACACCAACTTTCCTGAGAACTTTCAGCTATTAGTGTACTTAAAGTGCTGTCATAATGCAAGTCTTTATTAGAGAGTTTCAAAAGTGTTCAAATTTTGATAATATAATTACGAGTAAGATATGCAGGTCTGACTTTTTTGAGCGGTCAGCTGCATCAAAAATGAGAGGAGATTTACTATGAGTAAACAGCAAGTCGGCGTTATCGGTATGGCTGTCATGGGTAAGAATCTGGCTTTGAATATTGAAAGCAGAGGCTACTCCGTGTCGATTTATAACCGTACAGGATCAAAAACAGATGGGGTCATCGAAGAGAACCCCGGCAAGAATCTGACTGCAACGTATGAATTGGAAGAATTTGTCGACTCTCTGGAAGTACCTAGAAAAATCGTTTTGATGGTACAGGCAGGGAAAGGGACAGATGCTGTCATCAAACAGCTGCTACCTCACTTGGATAAAGGAGATATTTTGATCGATGGAGGGAACACCTTCTATCAGGATACGATCCGCCGCAGCAAGGAACTTGCTGATTCAGGCATCAACTTTATCGGAACTGGCGTGTCCGGTGGAGAAGAAGGTGCTCTGAAAGGACCAGCGATCATGCCAGGTGGTCAGAAGGAAGCTTATGATCTTGTAGCGCCGATCCTGGAACAGATTGCTGCCAAAGCACCTGCTGATGGAGAGCCATGTGTCACATACATTGGTCCAGATGGAGCGGGACACTATGTGAAAATGGTCCATAACGGCATCGAATACGGCGATATGCAGCTAATTGCTGAGTCTTATCACATTTTGAAAGACGTTGTCGGCTTGTCAAATGAAGAAATTGCTGATGTATTCAAGGAATGGAATACTGGTGAACTGGACAGCTTCCTGATCGAAATCACAGCAGATGCGTTAACTAAAAAAGATCCGGAAACAGGCAAGCACATGATCGATATCATTCTTGACCGTGCCGGAAACAAAGGAACAGGAAAATGGACGTCGCAGAGTGCGCTTGACCTGGGACTGCCTCTCCCACTGATCACAGAATCAGTTTTTGCCCGCTACATCTCTGCACTGAAAGACGAACGTGTAGCAGCGAGCAAAGTTCTGCCTAAGCCGGAAATGAAAGCCTTCGAAGGCGACAAGAAAGAAGTCATCGAAAAAATCAGAGAAGCCCTGTACTTCAGTAAAATCATGAGTTACGCTCAAGGATTTGCACAAATGGGAACTGCTTCAAAAGAGTACAACTGGAACCTGAAATACGGTGACATTGCAAAAATCTTCAGAGCTGGCTGTATCATCAGAGCGCGTTTCCTTCAGAAAATCACTGAAGCCTATGAGCGTGAACCACAGCTTAAAAACCTAGTACTGGATGACTATTTCATGGACATCACTGAACGTTATCAGCAGTCAGTAAGAGATCTGGTCGGACTTTCTGTTCAGGCAGGTGTTCCTGTGCCGGCATTCTCATCAGCGATCGCTTATTACGATTCTTACCGTTCAGAACGTCTGCCTGCAAACATCATTCAGGCACAACGTGATTACTTTGGAGCGCATACCTATGAACGCGTCGATAAAGAAGGCACGTTCCACTTCGACTGGTATGGAAATGAAGGCGAAGAAAGCTGGGATTAAGCCAATTGTGTCATTGATTAAAAAATAGTATGAAGATAGTGGGTTTTCAATTAGAAAACCTGCTATTTTACTGTTATAATAGCTTTAATAGACGATTTCTTTCGTTCCCTTGAATGAGAAACTGTGTTACACTAAAGAAGCCTTGTGACAGGAACTGAAGGGGATCACCCGTAAACAAAATGAAACAGGTAAATTAAGCTAGGAGTGAAAACATTGGCAAATATTTTGATCATTGAGGACGAGAAGAATCTGGCCAGATTCGTCGAACTTGAACTGAACCATGAAGGGTTTAGGACAGAAGTACGTTTCGATGGACGTTCAGGACTGGAAGCGGCACTGGATGAAGAGGAAAGCTGGGATATCATTCTCCTTGACCTGATGCTTCCTGAACTGAACGGCATAGATGTAGCTCGTCGCATAAGACAAGTCAGCAATGTGCCGATCATCATGATGACTGCCCGCGATTCAGTTATTGACCGTGTATCAGGTTTCGATCACGGTGCTGATGACTATGTCGTCAAACCGTTTGCGATCGAAGAACTGCTTGCCCGCATGCGTGCACTGCTTCGTCGAATCGAAATTGAAACTGAAGAAAACGTCAGCCGTCAGACAACCATCACTTATAAAGACATTACTGTCGAAAAGGAAAACCGCGTCGTCAAGCGTGGCGATGAAGTCATCGAGCTGACTAAAAGAGAGTACGAACTGCTTGTGGAACTTATGGAGAATGTCAACGTCGTTCTGTCTCGTGAAGTCCTCTTGAACAAAGTATGGGGTTACGAAACAGAAGTCGAAACGAATGTTGTCGACGTCTACATCAGATATCTTCGTAACAAAATCGATGTAGCAGGCAAGGAAAGTTACATTCAGACCGTTAGAGGAACTGGATACGTGATGCGCACGTGAAACAGCAGGCAGCCATCGATACGACAGCAGTAAACCAGCAGAAGCGTATTTCTCTGAGATGGAAGTGGACGATTGGGGCTGCAATTGCACTATTTCTTACCTATACGATTTTTTCAACGATTCTGTTCATTACGTTCCAGCAGATCATGATCGAAAATGAACAGCAGGCTGTCAGAAATGTGGTATTTAACCTTACCGAACGTTTCGGGCAGCATTTTTATGAGTTGACTGAAGAAGATGTAGAAGAAACACTGGATCAGCAGGAGCTGTATCTTACTCCCGAGATGCCGATAATGGAAGAAACTCAGAATCAGAGAAGTACTCCGCTGAGAGCAAGTCAGGGCAGCATCGTCATTCGTGTGTTCAGCCCGGATGAAGAACTTTTGTATGAAACGAATTCGGTAGATATCGGATTTGAACCACTTGAGACCTTACA
Organism: Alkalibacterium sp. m-11; assembly: GCF_054658155.1. Lineage (NCBI taxonomy): Bacteria > Bacillati > Bacillota > Bacilli > Lactobacillales > Carnobacteriaceae > Alkalibacterium > Alkalibacterium sp. m-11. The sequence goes on along the minus strand of NZ_BAAGIR010000003.1, from coordinate 31,900 downwards.
GATACAGACAATACCTGAAGGACCTCATGGAGAAGCGCTGTCAGCTGTGACCCCGGTCTATTCTTTTTTGAATAATGACCGGATCGGTTATGTTCAGGTGATCAATACACTATCATCCTATCATCAGCTGTTCAGAAGTGTTTTGGGAGCGATCCTTTTGACAGGAATCATTGCCCTACTGTTCAGTGGGGTCATCGGTTACCTCATAGCCATCTCATTTCTTCAGCCGATCCGTCGACTGACCGAAGCGATGCACATCATTGAAAAGGATCCGGAATCCGAAGAACGCATCGATGTTGGAGACGGAAATGACGAACTGACTGAACTCGCCAACGCATACAACGCCATGCTGGATAGAATGCAGCGGAACATTGAACACCAGAAGCAGTTTGTAGAAGATGTCTCTCATGAACTTAGAACACCCGTCGCTGTGGTGGAAGGGCATATGAAACTGCTCAACCGCTGGGGGAAAGATGACCCAGTTGTTCTTGAAGAATCACTGGATGCCTCCCTGCAGGAAATCGGCCGGATGAAGAGTCTGGTGCAGGAAATGCTGGACTTGTCCCGCGCAGAACAGGTGGAAATTCATTATAAAAATGAACGGACACCGGTCAGAGAAATCATTAATCAGACATTTAATAACTTCAAGCTGGTTCATCCTGACTTCTATTTCATTCTTGATGATGATCTTGAAAAAGAAGTATATGTCAACATCTACCGTAATCATCTGGAACAGATTCTTATCATTCTTCTGGACAATGCAGTCAAGTATTCGACTGACCGTCATGAGGTGCATTTAAGTGTCTCGGAACACGGCAGAAATGTTCAGATCGCCATTCAGGATTATGGTGAAGGAATGACTCAGGAAGATACCGTTAAAATCTTCAACCGATTCTACCGGGTAGACAAGGCTCGCAGCCGTCATAAAGGCGGAAACGGACTGGGACTGTCTATCGCCAAACAGCTGATTGAAGGCTATCATGGCAAGATCTGGGCTGAAAGTGTTCTCGAACATGGATCTATCTTCAGAATAGAACTGCCTAAGCTGGAAGATAAGCAATCGGACAGGGATTCAGATAAATAATTAAAAATTGGGAAAGGCCCGGCAATCAGCCAGGCCTTTTTTCTGTTCAAGCAAGTGAGACTAGCTGTAAATTGGTGTTTATTTTCGTGAGTTTTTCCCTGAAAAGATAATAGTATATACGAGGAGGGAGCACATGTTAATTTTGAAATCCAGGGAAAAGTCATCACAGTTGAGGGGCTATGAGTCACTGAACAGCCGATTATCATTAAGTAAAGACGAACTCAGCAAATACAATCATTTAAAAGCAGGACTGGAAGGTGAAATAACATTTGATAACTTGATTCAGACTAGGTTAAACAAAGACATACTTATTCTGAACGATCTCCTGCTATCGGTAAATGGCTCATCGATACAGATTGATTCACTCATTCTGATGAATAACAGTGTCTATATATTTGAAATAAAGAACTACAAAGGAGAGTATCGGTATGAAGCAGGGAAGTATATCAGTAAACGTGGATACACTATTGTAAGTCCAAATAACCAGCTCGAGAGAACCGCTACTCTATTTGCCCAGCTGATGAAATCGTGGAATTACTCTGTCAACGTAGTGAAGTATCTGGTTTTTATCAATCCTGAATTTACACTTTACCGTGTCGGATCTGATGACAGCGTCTGCTTGCCAACTCAAATAAATGAACTGCTGAGAAAACTTGATGATCAGGAGGTCAGCCGAAACCCCAAACTACGTCAGCTCGCAAACAGATTACTGGAAAATCACAAACAGAATGTACCGTTTGAGCTGAATCTTCCCACATACGCCTGGGAAGACCTTCTTAAAGGCCCAACCTGTACACATTGTAAAAGTTTTACACTTGCATATTCACAACGCAGCTGTGTCTGCAAAGCATGTGGAATAAAAACAGACAGATTGGATAATATTATTGGCAACGTTGAAGAAATGAAGCTTCTGTTCCCGGAGATGAAGATTACTACCAAATGTGTCAGTGAATGGCTGAATGGGGCATTGCCTGCCAAGTCCATCAGACGGGCTCTAAACACCCATTATAAGCAACAGGGAAAAAGTCAGGGTGTATATTATCTTTGAACTAATTGGATATCTCGAATAACCGGAGAAGCATTAATGATTGGATAAAGAATGATGGCGTCCTCGAGTTGGACGAAAGAAGTCGGGAGCAGCCAACTGAGTTGCGATCGTGTCACCGAGTTGGACGAAAGATGTCGGGAGCAGCCAACTGAGTTGCGATGGCGTCCTCGAGTTGGAGGAAAGGTGTCGGGAGCAGCCAACTGAGTTGCGATGGCGTCCTCGAGTTGGAGGAAAGGTGTCGGGAGCAGCCAACTGAGATGCGACCGTGTCCTCGACTTGGTCGAAAGATGTCGGGAGCAGCCAACTGAGATGCGACCGTGTCCTCGAGTTGGACGAAAGAAGTTGGGAGCAGCCAACTGAGTTGCGATGGCATCCTCGAGTTGGACGAAAGAAGTTGGGAGTAGCCAACTGAGATGCGATGGCGGCATTGAGTTGGACGAAAGATGTCGGGAGCATCCAACTGGAGTGTGATCCTGTTCTCGAGTTGGACGAAAGAAGTTGGGAGCAGCCAACTGAGTTGTGATGGCGGCCTCGAGTTGGACGAAAGAAGTTGGGAGCATCCAACTGAGTTGCGATGGCGGCCACGAGTTGGACGAAAAATGTCGGGAGTAGCCAACTGAGTTGCGATGGCGGCATCGAGTTGGACGAAAGACCTCGATACTGCTCTAATGGAATAGAATTCCTTGAATAATAAAAGGAAGCCCGGCACACGCCGGGCTTTTCATCTCTATGACAAAAGAAAAGAAGAGAGCCGAGGCTCTCTTCTACATCATTTTAAAAACATTAATTGTTTCTCTGCTGCTTGCCTGAGTTACGACGGCCTTTCGATTCAAAAGGACTCTGATTACGTCGTTTGTCCTTAGCAGACGGTGCAGGTGAAACTTGCTTCCCTTGTTTTGTCGTGACTTCTTCAGCCTGAATTTTTCTGCGGGAAGGCTTTTTACGTTCAACGACCTGTTTGTCGCCGTGCTTTTCTTTCATTTCCTTTTCCAGTTTTGGCTTGTAGTAAAGATTGGTCAACAAGGACTGTCCGATCGCCACAAATCCACCAGCAAACCAGTATAGTGTTAAACCAGCTGGTCCGGTAATAGAAAACATCAGGATCATGATCGGGTTCATCAGCATCATTGAGTTGGATTGTTTGCGCTGCTCTTCAGGCATACCAGCCTGCATGATTCGAGTTTGTACATAGTAGACAGCTCCGGTCAGTAAAGCAAGAATGATACTGCGCTGTCCAAGTTCAATACCTAACCAAGTCGCGTTCTGGATCGATTCTGACATGCGGATAGCCTGGAACATTGCTGTAAATACAGGCATCTGAATCAGAAGTGGAAGACACCCGGACAAGCCGCCGAGCATATTGACATTGTTCTCACGATAAACTTCCATCAGTTCCTGTTGCAGTTCCTGTTTTTTCTGAGCATCATCTGTTTCTTTCATTTCAGCTTGAATCTCATCTGTTACAGGTTTGACAACGGCCATTTTTGTCTGCTGTTCCATAGACGTACGTTGCTGCTTAATTGAGAGTGGAAGTATAATGATACGAACGATAATGGTTATTGCAATAATTGACAAGCCGTAGTTTCCACCGAATAAATCTGCAAGAATTTCGATGAACGACTGAGTCGGCAGCACCAGATAATCATATAAAAATTGAGAAAAGCCACCAGTCGGGTTTCCAGCCTGATCGACTCTCATACATCCCGAAAGGAATAAGACGATCGACAGCATCCCACCGGATAACAGCCATCTTTTTGTTCTGTTTTTCAAATCAGTTCAATCCTTTAAAGTAAGTTAGTCACGTGGTCTTGATGTCTGACACGCTATTGAACACTATACAATAAAGGAAGCAAGAATTCAATTAGCTTGGGAAAAATTAGTTTTTTCTTCAACATTTTCGTCATAGGTGACTACAACTTTATCCACATTTGCCGAAGGACTTGGTCCTTTCCGCAGAGCTTCAACAAATCGGGACAGCTGTTCTGCGCTGCCCTGCGCCTCTACATAAACGGTCCCGTCAGATTCATTACGAACGATACCAGTAATGCCAAGTTCATCTGCAGCCTGCTTGGTGGTGAAACGGAAGCCGACTCCTTGTACACGACCGGAAATCTCTGCTCTCAATTTCTGTGTGTCTGTTCCTTCCAGAGGATCGTTTGTATAGATTATTTCTCCGCCGGACTTATTCCCTTTTCCTTTATTGAAAAATTCTTTAAATAGTGACCCCATAGTGCTTCCTCCTTATAATAGTCATGAATTACAGATCAGTTAATGTAATGACTCAGCTAACAGAAAATGTGCGATTCAAGTTGGATTAGTTATCCTAACTATAGTTTACTTGTTAAGACAGAAAAAAACCAATGATTAGCCGTCAGCAATGCAGTCATGAATCCTAAACGTGTCAAGTATAATGATCATAAAGAGTTATCCCCTGAGACTCCTACCTTAGCTGGATGATTCATGCTATAATGACACAGATATGAAAGAAAGGAGAACGGGAATGGCACGAACGAAAAAACGAGGCAGACCAAAGAAAAAGACCCACAAGGTGGCACCTGAACTTACTGGATTTATTCTATTTTTCACCAGCCTGCTGGCGCTTGGATCTTTTGGATTTGTCGGACGATTTATCACTAATGTATTCAGATTATTTGTAGGAGAAACCTATGCTTTTATGGCCATAATATTACTGGCGACCGGACTGTATCTGCTGCTGAAAGGCGAATGGCCAAGTTTCAAAGGTCCACGGACAAGAGGAGCGGCACTGCTCTACGTAGCCTGGCTTGTTTTTAATCACTCGAGATGGGTTCTGCCTGTCATCACTGATTCCACGAACAGTGTAACAGCTACCTGGCAGGCGATCTGGCCTCAGGTCACCAGCAACAGTATAGGTAGGTCAGTCGGAGGCGGAATGATCGGCGCAGTCTTCTTTGGAGCCAGCCATTTCTTATTTGCAATGGCGGGTACTTATATCATGATCGTTGCTCTTGTATTTGTGGGGATCATGACTTTCTTCCAGTTCTCATACAGAAATCTTTTTGAACGAATCAGAAAAGGCTTGAGAGTATTGTTCAACGGGTTGAATAACAGTGTAGGATCAGCCGTTTCTCATGTAAGTGATAGCCGAAAAAAACGCAGGAAGAAACCGAAAACTGCCAGAAAACCTAGGAAATCCAGACAGAAGAAAGAAGAAATTAAGGATCAGCCTGATTTGACAGATAATGTTGAGGAAACTACTCCAATCAACGAGTCAGCTGCATCAGAACATGAACAGACTACCCTTGAAATTGAAGGCTATCAGGAGATACAGGAGAAACTCCAAAGAAAAAACACAGATTCTCATCCTCCTTCAGAACCGGAAGATGGACAGGACGATGGCCCGGTGGAGTTTGAAATTGGAGAAGAGGAAAATGAAGCCTACAAACTTCCTCCGGTTACCTTACTGAATCAGATCGAAGCAATCGATCAGTCTGACGAATACACGATCATTCAGAAAAACGTCAAGAAGCTGGAAGAGACCTTTGAAAGTTTCGGGGTGAAAGCTAAAGTTACTAAAGCCAACCTTGGTCCGGCAGTAACGAAATATGAGATACAACCTGCAACGGGTGTGAAAGTAAGCAAAATTGTCGGGTTGTCAGACGATCTTGCGCTGGCACTTGCTGCTAAGGACATACGAATGGAAGCGCCGATTCCAGGAAAAGCGGTGATTGGTATTGAAGTTCCGAACTCTGAAGTCAGTACCGTATCGTTCAGAGACATTATAGAAGGACAGGTCAAGAATAAGGATAAACTCCTTGAAGTCCCATTAGGTAGGGATATAGCAGGAAACGTTGCTATGGCCGATCTGGCTAAAATGCCACACCTTCTGGTAGCTGGAGCAACGGGATCAGGTAAGTCGGTTGCAATCAACGGAGTAATTACGAGTCTCCTGCTTAAAGCTAAACCAAATGAACTTAAACTGATGATGATCGACCCGAAAATGGTTGAATTGAATGTCTATAATGGCATTCCGCATCTTCTGACACCGGTCGTGACGAATCCTAAGAAGGCTGCAGTTGCCCTTCAGAAAGTCGTTCAGGAAATGGAAAGACGATACGAATTATTTGCCGCAAGTGGGTCAAGAAACATGGAAGGCTACAATGCTTTTGTCAAACGTAAGAACGAAGAGAATAACGAAGGACTGCTGCCGCTGCCTTTTATCGTTGTGATCGTAGATGAGCTGGCAGACTTGATGATGGTGGCTTCCAATGAAGTTGAGGATTCAATTATCAGATTGGCCCAGATGGCACGAGCTGCAGGGATCCATATGATCCTGGCGACTCAGCGTCCGAGTGTGGACGTTATAACCGGAATAATCAAAGCCAATGTGCCGTCACGGATCGCGTTCGCCGTATCAAGTGGCACGGATTCCCGGACGATTCTTGACAGCAACGGGGCTGAGAAACTTCTGGGACGTGGAGACATGCTCTTCCAGCCGATGGGCGCCAATAAGGCGAACAGGGTACAGGGAGCCTTCATATCCGATGAGGAAGTCGAAGCTGTTGTAAGCTTCGTCAAGGACCAGCAGGAAGCGAATTATGTAGAAGAGATGATTCCAAAGGATGAGCCTCAAAAAAATACGGCTGACTCTGAAGACGATTTATATGACGAAGCTGTGTCGCTTGTAATAGAAATGCAAACTGCAAGCATATCACTGCTTCAGCGAAGGTTTAGAATTGGATATAACAGAGCTGCACGTATGGTGGATGAAATGGAAATGAATGGAATCGTCGGGCCTTCCGAAGGATCGAAACCCAGAGAAGTACTGGTATCAGGTGAACCTGCCGAAACACCTTCAGAACCTGTTGACCAGATAAGTTAAATGAAACCTCAATATGAAAGTTTTTTAATTATATTAGACATCAAATTCTAACTTTCCTTTTTGCTACGGGAGTGTTACTATAACCTTGAAAGGAGAGAGTGTTAGCGGAATCATTTGACGTGCCTATTAAATTCAAATGAGAAGCAGGTGCTCTTTTCTAAGGTGTAAAAAAATTTTAGGGGGAAACAATTGTGACAATGCTTAAATTGAGAACATTGCTGGCTTTAGGTACATCTGCTTTCGTACTGGCTGCCTGCCAGGGTCAGGATGCTGGAGACACAACTGACACGATTCAGGATGATACTGAGGATACTACTGAAGATACTAGTGAAGAAACTGCGGATAACGGAGAAGATACAGAAGATATCGACTTCCGAATCGCTATGATTACTGATGAAGGTGGAGTTGACGACCGTTCATTCAACCAGTCCGCTTGGGAAGGTATGAAACAATGGGCTGACAATCTTGGATTAAGCGATGATCACATTGCTTACTACCAGTCAAATGACTCCTCTGATTTTGTTCCTAACTTGAATCAGGCTAATGCTGATGGTTACGACATTATTTACGGAATCGGATTTATGCTTCTTGACGCTGTCAACGATGTAGCTGATCAGAACCCTGACCAGTACTTCGGAATTGTCGATGACATTTCTGATCGTGACAACGTTGTGTCTCTAACTTTCCGTGACCATGAAGCGGCATTCCTTGCAGGAGTTGCAGCTGCTCAGACAACTGAAACAGGACGCGTCGGATTCATCGGGGGAATTGCGTCTCCAGTTATCGACCGTTTCGAAACAGGATTTACTGAAGGTGTTGCTTACGTAGATGATAGCATCGAAGTAGATGTGCAGTACGCTGAATCATTCTCAGACGCTGGTGTAGGACAACAGATCGCTGCTGGTATGTATGCAAATGGAGCAGATGTTATCTACCACGCTGCAGGAGCAGTTGGTAACGGTGTATTCACAGAAGCACGTAACCGTCTTGAATCAGATCCTGATTCTGAAATCTGGGTAATCGGTGTAGACCGTGACCAGGAAGAAGAAGGAAACTGGGATGGTGGAAACTTCACTCTGACATCAACACTTAAAGGTGTAGGTTCTGCAATTGAAATGTCTGCCAACCAGACAATTGAAGAAGGATTCCCAGGTGGAGAAAATATTGCTTACGGTATAGAAGAAGGAGGAGTTGACGTGACACGCGGAAACATGTCAGATGATGCATGGGCTGCTGTTGAAGAGGCACGTCAGGCTATCCTTGATGGAGAAATCGAAGTAACTGAATTCTCTGATTCTGAATAACAGATAAACGATTTTTAAACGAACTTGAATAGGCACAAGTGAATAGGTAAAGCGCTAGTCAACAGGCTGGCGCTTTTTATCTTCATTACCGAGTCCGACAGTTCGTTATTTAGTTAAGAAAATTATTACTAATTGTTTATCTGTGTTCAATTTACGAGGGTGTAAAAGTAAGGTATAATAAATAACTGTTAATATTAATTAAATGGAAGCGAAGGAGGGATCGGTTATGTCACAGACTAATAAGGTCATTGAAATGAAAGGCATTACAAAAGAGTTTGGAAATTTCAGAGCGAATGACAATATTCATCTGGACCTGAATAAGGGGGAAATCCACGCTCTGCTCGGAGAAAATGGTGCCGGAAAATCTACATTGATGAATATATTGTCTGGGTTACTGGAACCGACAGAAGGTGAAATTTGGGTGAAGGGTAATAAAGTTAACATCTCCTCACCGGATATAGCGAATCAGCTGGGTATTGGAATGGTGCATCAGCACTTTATGCTTGTAGATAAGTTTACGGTTACTGAAAATATTATGCTGGGTAAAGAAAAACACAGGTTTGGATTTATGGATCAGGATTCTGCAGAAAAGGAAGTACAGGAACTTTCTGATCGCTACGGACTTCGTGTGGATCCTAGAGCACGCATATCTGACATTTCAGTAGGTATGCAGCAGCGTGCTGAGATTCTGAAAACTTTGTATCGTGGTGCTGATATCCTTATTTTCGATGAACCGACTGGAGTACTGACACCTCAGGAGATCGAGGAACTCATGGAAATCATGGATTCTCTTGTAAAAGAAGGCAAGTCGATCATTCTGATTACTCACAAACTAGAGGAGATCAAGCAGGTAGCCGATCGCTGTACCGTCATCAGACGCGGAAAGAGTATCGATACTGTAGACGTAGCCTCGACCTCACAGCAGGAACTGGCTGATATGATGGTCGGACGTTCAGTATCGTTCAAAGTAGACAAGAAACCGGCAGCACCTAAAGGGCCAGTTCTGGAAATCAATAATCTGACAGTCAAGGAAGCTCGTGGGTATGATGCAGTTAAAGCCATCGATCTTGAAGTTAGGGCAGGTGAAGTGCTTGGGATAGCAGGAGTTGACGGAAATGGACAGTCCGAGCTTATGCAGGCGATTACTGGACTGACTAAGGTCGACTCCGGAACAATCAAACTGGACGGCAAGGATATCACAAACAAGAAACCACGCAAGATCACTGAGACTGGACTGGGACACATTCCGGAAGACAGACAACGTTATGGACTGGTTCTTCCAATGAAGCTGGAAGAGAATATGGCCCTTCAGACCTATTATCAGAAACCATTCAGCAAGCATGGATTCCTTAATCATAAAGAAATCAAAGAACATGCCAAGCGTCTGATCGAAGAATTTGACGTGCGTACGCCAAGTGAAGAGCATTCAGCTGCTTCTCTTTCAGGAGGTAACCAGCAGAAAGCTATCATCGCACGTGAAATTTACCGTGATCCTGAGCTGCTAATTGCAGCACAGCCGACTCGTGGACTTGACGTAGGAGCGATCGAGTATATTCACAAACGTCTGATCGAACAGCGTGATAACGGTAAAGGGGTTCTGCTCATGAGCTATGAACTGGACGAGGTCATGAATGTTTCTGACCGTATCGCTGTTATGTATGATGGAAATGTCATCGCCGTTGTCAATGCAGATGAAACTAATGAAAAAGAACTGGGTCTCTTGATGGCAGGTGTCTCACTAGAGAAGGCACATGAACAAGTGGCTGAGTCAAATGGAAAGGAGAAGGAGACCGTTGCTGACACAAAATAATAATCGCTTGAATAACTTAATGGTTCCGATCCTGTCCATCATTCTGGGAATTATTTTTGGGGCATTATTGATGCTTTTATTCGGATATAATCCACTAACTGCTTATCAGGCTATGCTTGAGGGCGTGTTTACAAGTCCATATTTCTTCGGAGAGGCGTTGAGACAGGCTACCATTCTGACTTTTACTGGGCTTGGGTTTGCGATTGCGTTTCAAGCCGGATTCTTCAACATAGGGATTGCAGGACAGCTGCTTGTCGGTTGGGTAAGTGCAATCTGGGTGGCATTGACCTTACCGGATCTTCCTAGAATTGTCCTGGTGACCTTAAGTCTTTTAGTAGGAATCGTTGCCGGAGCTATCTGGGCAGGTATCGCCGGAGCCTTACGTGCATATTTTGGAACAAGTGAAGTTGTCGTGACAATCATGCTTAACTACACAGCCCTCCACGTAACGAACTATCTGATCAGAAATGTTCTTTCTACAGGAAATACAACTGAACGTGTAGGTGAAAACGCAAGCCTGCGCATAGACTGGCTGACAAACTTGACAGCCGGATCTCGTCTGAATGTCGGATTCTTTATCGCTATCATAGTCGTTGCCCTTTACTGGGTATTCATGACGCAGACAACTGCCGGATTTGAAGTGAGAGCTGTTGGTCTGAATCCACATGCATCAAGCTATGCCGGAATGAGCGCAGCTAAGAACATTATTTTATCCATGGTCCTCAGTGGGGCACTTGCTGGACTAGGTGGAGCTATTCACGGTCTGGGAACTTTCGGAAACATCTTTACACAAAGTGGACTTCCTCACGTCGGCTTCAACGGAATAGCAGTAGCACTTCTGGGACTGGGTAATCCAGTCGGTATTTTCTTCTCATCCATTCTCTTCGGAGTACTGGATGTCGGAGCTGGTTTCCTGCCAAACCGTGCGGGTGTTCCGGATGAAATGGCAAGTATCGTTATTGCCGCGATTATATTCTTTGTAGGGGCTAACTACCTGATCCGTCTGATCATGGGTAAACTGCAGTCAAATAAACAAGCGACAGAAGGAGGAGAATAGGCATGGACATTATACAGCTACTGCAACTTATTGTATCCAGTTCTTTAATGTTTGCCGCTCCCTTGATTTTAACAGCACTTGGAGGGACCTTCTCTGAGCGTGGTGGAGTAGTAAACATCGGACTTGAGGGCATCATGGTTATGGGTGCTTTCATGTCAGCTATTTTTAACATTCAATTTTTCGGTACTTTCGGTAATATGACTCCCTGGGTCGGACTTCTAGCCGGCGGGGTCATTGGTCTTCTATTCTCAATTCTTCATGCTGTAGCGACGATCAACTTGAGAGCAGATCATATCGTTTCAGGTACAGTAATCAATCTGGCTGCTCCAGCACTTGCGGTCTTCCTGACTCGTGCCATTTTCGGTGCAGCTCAGACCGGTCCGCTTCCAAGAGCATTCGGTCGATCAAACATCTTCCTGCTGCACCGTATTCCAGTTATCGGGCCGATTTTTTTCCGTAATACTTCCGGACCGGCCTATCTTGGAATCATCATTGCAGTGATTGCATGGTTCATCTTATTCAAGACTCGTTTCGGACTTCGTCTACGTTCTGTAGGTGAACACCCGCACGCAGCTGAAACACTGGGGATCAAAGTGTACACTATGAAATATGCCGGCGTACTGATTTCTGGTTTCTTAGGCGGAATGGGTGGAGCAATTCAGGCACAGGCGATTCATAATGAATTTGGTATCTTAACTGTTGCCGGTCAAGGATTTATCGCGATGGCAGCTATGATTTTCGGTAAGTGGAATCCACTTGGAGCTATGGGAGCAGCTATATTCTTCGGTTTTGCTCAAAGCCTGGCTCGTATCGGAAACCATATTCCAATTATTCAGGATATTCCTAATATCTGGCTGCAAGTTCTTCCGTTCCTTCTGACAATCCTAGTTCTTGTTGGTGTTGTCGGACGCGCAGAAGCACCAGCAGCAATCGGTAAAACATATATTAAATCTAAATAACCGGTTAAACGACAGAAGCCCGGAATCTTCAGGTTACATACTGAGGATTCCGGGCTTTTATTATTTCTTTTCAATTGCCAGTAGGAAGGGCGGCGAGTTTTTCTGATTAATGAAAGCATACTGCAGCACGTCATAGGACTTCTGCGGAAGGGATTGAGCAAAGGACAGGACCGCTTCTTTCTCTTCAGCACCGCCCTCATGGCCGTAGTAGATCATGATCAGGATAAGACCACCCGGTTTTAAAAGCGGCAGCACTTTACTCAGTGATTCGATCGTTGTATCAGGTGAAGTGACGATCGATTTGTCTCCTTTTGGTAGATAACCGAGATTGTAGACAGCTGCTGCAATCGAAGACTCCTTTATTGAAAATGAATCGACTAGTTCATGGCCGGCTTCTATCAATTGAACACGCTGATTTAGGTCAGCCTCAATCAATCTATTTTTGGTAGCGGAAATGGCATCCCTCTGTATATCAAACCCGATTACCGTGCCTTCAGGGCCGACAATTTTTGCCAGCAGAAGCGTATCGTTGCCGTTACCAACTGTGGCATCAATGACAGTGTCTCCTTCTTCAACAGACTGGTAGAGTAAGGTGTGAGTGAATTTTAATGCTGATTGTAACATGAAACAAACCTCCATAAGTATAAATTCTAATGAATGATCAAGGATCACTCTATACAAAAATGCTTTTCTGATTGTTGATACAAGCAACTTATACAGTATATTACAATAGTATAACAAAGTAAAAATCGTCATAGATATTATTTCTCTTCTGTCCGACTAAATGTATAATATAGGGACGATAACTTTTTCCAAAAAAGAGGAGGAAATTTAATGACAAAACACATCTCAATGCCTCTTGCCCCTGAAAATATAAAGGGGATCAGAAAATCAGTTGCATTTTCATCAAGTCTATTAGCAGGCGTTGTAGCCCTAGGTTCCTTAACACAATCAGTTGAAGCACAGGAAATCGATAAGGATCAGGCTTTTCTTCAAAATCTATATGAACAGTATACAGCTTTAGAACTTTCAAATGAAGATTCTTCCCAAGCTTCTTTAGAACAGGACGATGAGTCAGATAATGACTCTTCAGAAGCAACACCCGTATCAGACGAAGAAACAGATTACATAAAGGCCCAGCTGACAAGAATGATTGAACTGGCTGGAGGAGAAAGTGTTCTTGAACAATTGGACTCAGAACATTTGACTACTGAGCAGCTGGACTCGATCTTCAATGCACTGATCGAAAAGCAGCTGAATGACATTCAGGATAGTGAAGAGACAGTACATGAGAATGACATAAGTGAAGCAGTTTCATTAGCTGCGGAATCCTTAACAGAAAGCGATGACTCGGTGGCTGACACAGCAGAAGAGCCAGCTCTGTTGACTGCTGCAGCTGCAGATGATTCAACTGAACAGGATGAATTATCTGAAACTACTGAAGAAGCAGGTGGAAAACTTGCTGCTGAGGATTTATCTGAAAGTACCGTTCAGGACCAGGATTCCGAGTCTCCGGCTGAAACTGTAGCAGAAGAGGCGGAAGTAGAAAATCCGGTATTAGAGACTCCAGTAACTGACAAACTAGAACCAGAGACTTCTAAAACCGAAACACCAAAAACTGAAGCACCGAAGACTAATTTAAAAGAAACAGCTCCTGCACCTAAAGTCGAGGAACCAAAAGCAGCAGCACCTAAAACCGAAACGAAGCAGGCCACTCCTGCACCTGAAGAAGCGATCGTATATGTCGTCAAGTCCGGCGACACGCTGAACCGTATTGCTCAGACATATAATACGACAACTGCTAAGCTCGCCAGTCTGAATAATCTGACTAACATCAACCTTCTGTCTGTGGGACAAGTTCTAGCCATCAATGAAGCAGGGGTTGCCCAGGCGAAGAACAGTCAGCCGTCAAATTCATCTAATCCTGGGAACCTGCATCAGACAAACACGCCTGCACCAGAAACAGCGATTGTATATGTCGTCAAGTCCGGCGACACGCTGAACCGTATTGCTCAGACATATAATACGACAACTGCTAAGCTCGCCAGTCTGAATAATCTGACTAACATCAACCGTCTGTCTGTGGGACAAGTTCTAGCCATCAATGAAGCAGGGGTTGCCCAGGCGAAGAGCAGTCAGCCGTCAAATTCATCTAATCCTGGGAACCTGCATCAGACAAACACGCCTGCAGCATTTATCAATCAGATTGCTGGATTTGCTCAGGAGATTGCATCTAAAAATGGCTTGTATGCGTCTGTCATGATAGCCCAGGCCAGTCTTGAATCAGGCTTTGGACGAAGCAGCCTGTCTGCACCGCCGAACCACAATCTATTTGGAATTAAAGGAAGCTACAATGGTCAGTCAGTAGCCATGCAGACGAGAGAATATTATTCACATACTGGATGGATCACGATAACCGATTACTTCAAAAAGTATCCGAGTTATGTAGAATCACTGCAGGACTATGCACGTCTGCTAAGAAACGGGACGAGCTGGAATCCACAGTTCTATTCCGGGACATGGGTCGAAAGAACAAACAGCTATCGTGATGCAACGGCATGGCTGCAGGGAAGGTATGCAACGGATCCGACTTATGCGAATAAGTTGAACAATCTGATCCAGCTTTATGATCTGACACGATTTGATGTACCAGTCTCTGGAGGCAACAGACCTACGCCTGTACCATCCAATCCGGCTCCGTCCAATCCTTCAAATCCATTTAAGGAAACGACGACTTATACTGTCGTTAGAGGAGATACGTTAAGCAAAATCGCACGTGACTTTAAAACGACGGTTCAGGCTTTGAAGACAGCGAATAATCTGAGCAGTGACTTGATTTTCGTGAATCAGAAACTGACCGTGCCTAAACTTGAAACAGCGCAACCTGCGCCAGAACAGCCAAAAGAAGAAGCGAAACCAGATACCTCCAAGCTTGAAGAGTCCGGTAACCAGGGTGAAACACCAGCTCCTGATGCGAGCAGACCGGAAACTGGAAGTGAAATCTATACGGTTGTAAGGGGAGATACCTTAACCAAGATTGCCCGAGAATTCAGTACGACAGTTCAGGCGATCAGAGAAACAAACAATTTAAGTGGAGATCTGATTTTCATCAATCAGCGTTTGACGATACCGGGTAAAGCAGCAGAAACTGTACCAGTGACTCCGCCAGTCAGTCAGCCTGATACTCAGAGCAAGTCTGTTACGGTCCAAAGAGGAGACACGCTGTCTCAACTGGCCCGTACACATAATACAACTGTCGCTACTTTGAAATCTGCGAACAAGCTCCTGTCAGATACCATTTATGTCGGTCAGGTTCTGCTTGTACCAGGAACATCTGGACAGGGAGAAAGCACTGTACCTGCACCGAGTCCGGATGCTGCGGTTCCCGAAAAAGGTACTACATCATATACGGTTAAATCTGGAGATACACTATCAGGAATAGCCAGAACGTACAAGACAACTGTCGCTCAGCTTAGAACGTTGAATAAGCTGAACAGTGATCTAATCAGAATAGGTCAGCAGCTGCTGGTTCCATCTGATGATACACCGACTGTGCCAGCACCTCAGCAGCCTGAGAAACCGACTGCGGCGACTACTTATACAGTCGTAAGCGGTGATACATTGAGTAGAATCGCAAGAGATCACCAGACGACTGTCTCACGCCTGATGTCTGACAACAAGCTGACCAGTGACCGTATTTTTGTCGGACAGCGTCTGACTGTCAACGGGACAGCTCAGGATCAGAACACTCGTCCAGAGAACCAGACCAGTCCGTCACCTGCTGTAAGTGACTATGTCGTCAAGGCAGGAGATACGTTAAGTCAGATTGCCCGCACACACGGCACTACGGTGAGTGCACTGAGCCAGCTTAACAGTCTGACTGATACTAACCGTCTGTCAGTTGGTCAGGTCCTCAAGGTAAGTGGCACACAGCAGTCACAACCTGTGACTCAGACACCTGCTGCACCTGTTCAGGATAATGATAAGACAGTCAGCACAATTTATACGGTAAAATCGGGAGATACCTTAAGTGGCATTGCCCGTCAGTTCAAGACGACCGTTGCTCAGTTAAGAGAATGGAATGCGATTGAAAACGCAGACCGCCTATCTGTCGGTCAGAAACTGACGATTAAAGGCTCAACTGACTCTACTGTACCAAGTGCACCTGCGCCAACCTCGCCTGCTGGAAATCAGAATCAGGGAGGCACGTACACGGTAAAAGCTGGAGATACACTCTCACACATTGCTCGAGAGTTCCAGACCACAGTGACTCAGTTACGTGAGCTGAACAATCTGATTAATGCGGACCGCATCTTTGTCGGCCAGACCTTGCGTACTGGAGGATCAACTTCTGTCAGCACGCCAACTGTTCCGACACCAGCGCCAGCAAATAATCAGTCCAGACCTAATGACCGCTCCTATGTGATTAAGGCAGGTGACACCCTTTCAGCTATAGCGAGAGATCAGAACGTGACGATCAGACAGCTGAGAGAGTGGAACAACCTGACGAGTGACATTATTTTCGTTGGTCAGACATTAGTTGTGCGCGGTGAGCAGACAAGCGAGACGGCTCCTCAGCCCACTCAGTCAGTCCATACTGTTTCTGCTGGAGAAACATTGTCTCATATTGCAAGAGAGTACAAACTGACTGTAAGGGAACTGAAAGAAATGAACAATCTAAGTACAGACCTTATCTTTGTCAATCAGCAATTGAAGACAGCCAAGTAACATGTACCCCTTTTCACGGGCCGAAAAAGCCCCTGTGAAAAGGGGTTTTTAAATATTGTTTTAAATATTATGTTATATATTTTGTTGCTAAATGATAGAGCTTACTATATAATGAAAGCGACATCTTCTTTAATCATTTCCGAAGCATTTATCATCCTTTTAAAGAAGGTGATCACTGTAAAAAGGAGTGGGACAAATGAAGTATCTACAACGTATAGGCCGATCCTTGATGCTGCCTGTGGCGGTCTTGCCTGCAGCAGCTATTCTGATGGGTATCGGGTATTGGATCGATCCGAGCGGTTGGGGTGGAGAAAGCCAGATTGCGGCTTTCCTGATCAGCGCAGGAGCATCCCTTATCAATAACATGGGTATACTGTTTGCGATAGGGGTAGCCTTAGGCATGTCCAGGGACAAGAACGGGTCGGCTGCTCTGAGCGGTCTGGTCGGCTGGCTTGTGACAACGACCATGCTGAGTCCGGATACGGTTGCCCAGCTGCAGCAGATTGACGTGGAAGAAGTGAACTTGGCTTTTGACAGTATCGAAACGCAGTTTATCGGTATCCTTGTCGGTATTATTGCAGCGGTCATTTATAATAAATTCAGTGGAGTCAAGCTTCCTCAAGCTCTGGCATTTTTCAGTGGAAGACGTCTTCCGCCGATTATCACTGCAGTAGCCTCACTAGTCTTGTCAGGTATACTGATGTTTGTCTGGCCACCAGTCTTCGGTCTGCTCGTTGACTTTGGAACATTCATCAGTGGTCTGGGAGCCTTTGGAGCCGGGTTATATGGGTTCTTTAACAGGCTGCTGATTCCGACGGGTCTTCACCATGCTTTAAATGCAGTATTCTGGTTCGATCTGATTGGAATTAATGACATTCAGAAT
This sequence comes from Alkalibacterium sp. m-11, assembly GCF_054658155.1. Lineage (NCBI taxonomy): Bacteria > Bacillati > Bacillota > Bacilli > Lactobacillales > Carnobacteriaceae > Alkalibacterium > Alkalibacterium sp. m-11. The sequence continues at coordinate 14,166 of NZ_BAAGIR010000003.1, read as the reverse complement.
TTCTGGGAAGGAACAGGAGTAGTGGGGGTGACAGGCATGTACCAGGCCGGTTATTTCCCTGTCATGATGTTCGGACTGCCTGCCGGTGGTCTGGCTATGTATCAGATGGCTGATTCAGACCAGAAGAAACGGGTCGGCTCATTGATGCTGGCCGCAGGATTTGCAACGTTCTTTACAGGCGTGACAGAACCGTTGGAGTTTGCCTTCATGTTCGTCGCACCTTTGTTATTTGTAATACATGCCCTGCTGACAGGTCTTTCTATGTTTATTGCAGCGACATTTAACTGGACTGCCGGGTTCGGTTTCAGTGCCGGGTTTGTCGATGGCGTGCTCAGTTTCAGGCTGCCGATGGCCAATCAGCCGTACATGCTGATCGTTCAGGGACTCGTATTTGCGGTCATCTATTATTTTGCTTTCCTCTGGGCAATTAAAACATTCAATTTGAAAACGCCAGGTAGAGGAGAAGAACTGGCGCTCGATGAAGGAGAAGTATCAGGAGGACCGACAGCTACTGCCTCGCCGACAGCCAACCAGGGGATAGACAGAGATCCTGTCCTGGCTGCAGATAACAACGAATACCGTAGAAAAGCAGAAATCATCCTCGACGGCCTGGGTGGCCAGGAAAATATCGGCTCTCTGGACTACTGTGCCACACGACTGAGGCTGGAGATAAATGACATGAACAAGGTAAACGAAAATAGAATCAGGCAGGCAAACGTACCAGGACTGAGAAAAACAGGACGGAACACAATGCAGGTCGTTGTCGGAACGGATGTGGAATTCGTAGCGAACGAAATGGAAAAATTAAAATAAGATTGCGCATTACCTGAGCCTTTGGTAGAATAAGTGGAAAGATAAGAAAAACAGTGCACAGGAGTAGTAAGTGTCTCTTTCTTCCAGAGAGTGTATGGGTGGTGAAAATACACAGAAAGACAGCTGAACTCGCCTGACAAGTTGCCTCGGGGAATCAAGTACCCGCTGCCGTTTTCCGCGTTAAGGACTGGAGGCTGTTTTACTTCATGTAAAACAGTAAACATAGGTGGTACCGCGATCATTAACGCCCTATGAGTAACAGCTCGTCTGTTATTCATAGGGCATTTTTTAATTTAAAGGAGAGAATTGTATGTCATTCAACCATAAGACGATCGAACAGAAGTGGCAGGCTGTCTGGGAAAAGAACCAGACGTTCAGAACCACTGAAGATAAGAACAAGGATAACTTTTATGCGCTTGATATGTTCCCGTATCCATCAGGTCAGGGGCTGCATGTCGGGCATCCAGAAGGGTACACGGCAACAGATATTATTTCACGAATGAAGCGTGCGCAAGGCTTCAATGTGCTTCATCCGATGGGATGGGATGCCTTCGGTCTTCCGGCTGAACAGTATGCACTGGATACCGGAAACGACCCAGCTGAGTTTACTGAAAAGAACATTCAGACTTTCAAGCGTCAGATCAAGTCGCTTGGTTTCAGTTATGACTGGGACCGTGAAATCAATACGACAGATCCTAACTACTATAAATGGACGCAATGGATCTTTACGAAGCTGGTTGAAAAAGACTTGGCTTATGAAGCGGAAGTCCCTGTCAACTGGTGCCCGGCACTTGGTACCGTTCTGGCAAATGAGGAAGTCATTGACGGAAAATCCGAACGTGGAGGACATCCAGTCTACCGTAAACCGATGAAGCAGTGGATGCTTAAGATTACGGCATACGCAGATCGTCTGCTGGACGATTTGGAGGAAGTGGACTGGCCGGAACACATCAAGGACATGCAGCGTAACTGGATCGGCAAGTCTGAAGGAGCTGAAATTACATTCGGCATCAAGGATTCTGCTGAATCGTTCACTGTCTTCACAACTCGTCCGGATACGATTTACGGAGCGACCTATGCTGTTCTTGCACCGGAATCAGATCTGGTCGACAAGATCACCTCAGCTGAACAGAAAGAAGCAGTCGATGCTTACCGCACTGAGGCAAACAAGAAATCTGACCTTGAGCGTACGGATCTGAATAAAAATAAAACGGGTGTCTTTACAGGAGCTTATGCAGTAAACCCAGTAACCAACGAGGAGATGCCGATCTGGATCGCTGACTACGTCCTGGCTTCATACGGTACTGGGGCAATCATGGCTGTTCCTGCTCATGATGAACGTGATTATGAATTTGCTCAGAAATACGATCTGACGATTCGTCCAGTCATTAAAGGCGGAGATACAGACAAGGAAGCCTATACGGGTGACGGTGAGCATATCAACTCTGGTATTCTGAACGGCCTGAATCAGGAAGAGGCAACAGAGACCATCATCACTTACTTGGAAGATAACAATATCGGTGAATCTAAGACAACTTATCGTCTGAGAGACTGGCTGTTCGCCCGCCAGCGTTACTGGGGTGAACCGATTCCTGTCATTCACTGGGAAGATGGCACGACAACCACAGTGCCTGAAGAAGATCTTCCGGTAACCTTGCCTAAAACGGATGAAATCAGACCATCCGGTACAGGTGAATCACCGTTGGCCGTCATTGAAGATTGGGTCAATGTAGTAGACGAAAAAACAGGTATGAAAGGGAAAAGAGATACGAACACGATGCCGCAGTGGGCAGGAAGCTCGTGGTATTTCCTTCGTTTCATCGATCCAAAGAACCCGGACCAGCTGGCAGATCCTGAAAAACTGAAACAGTGGCTGCCTGTCGATCTTTATATTGGCGGAGCGGAACACGCAGTACTTCACCTGCTTTATGCTCGCTTCTGGCACAAATTCCTTTATGATTTAGGTCTGGTTCCGACTAAAGAGCCATTCCAGAAACTTTACAACCAAGGTATGATCCTGGGAGAAAACAATGAGAAAATGTCCAAGTCAAAAGGGAATGTTGTCAATCCAGACGTCGCAGTGGAAGAATACGGTGCAGATACATTGCGTCTATATGAAATGTTCATGGGACCTCTGGATGCAGCCATCGCCTGGAGTGAAGACGGACTGGAAGGCGCACGTAAGTTCCTGGACCGTGTCTGGCGCCTATTCATCGATGAAGATGGAAAAGTCAGAGACCGCATCACCACTTATGACGACAAATCTCTAGAGGTTGTCTTCCATCAGACTGTGAAGAAAGTGACGGAAGATTATGAGAATCTGCAATTCAATACAGGAATTTCCCAGTTGATGGTTTTCATCAATGCCGCGTATAAAGCAGAAGGTCTGCCGCTTGACTATGTCAAAGGATTCATCAAGATGCTGGCACCGATCGCACCTCACGTCTCGGAAGAACTGTGGGCGAAAGTGACCGGAGCTTCCGAAAGTATTTCCTATGAAGAGTGGCCGTCATATGATGAAACTAAACTGGTTACGGATGAAGTAACGGTCGTTTTCCAGATCAACGGAAAGGTTCGTTCAAAAGCACAAGTGTCGAAATCGATAACGAAAGACGCACTTGAAGAACTGGCGCTTGCAGACAGTAGAATCCAGGAGATGCTGGAAGGACAGACCGTACGAAAAGTTATAGTTGTCCCAGGGAAACTAGTCAACATCGTAGCTAATTAACAGTTAGGGGATAAGAGGGAAGGGAGAGTCCTTCCCTTTTTCTCTGTAAAATAAAGTGAGGAAAGCTTATGCAAAAATCATCCGACCTGAAAACTCCAACAAAAAGTGACCTGAAAAAATTTACTCAACTGATCTGGTCAACGAAGATCTCAAAAGGGCTCATTGCAATCGGACTCGCAGGCAGCCTCCTGACGACCTTTACACAACTGATGATTCCACTCGCCACTCAGCAGTTCATAGATGGCATCGAATTCGACCAGTTTGGACCGTGGCTAGCTGCTCTGATTGTAGGTATCTTCATTTTTCAGGTTATTTTCAATGGATTTTCAAATTATGTGCTGCACAAGATCGGTCAACGGGTAGTGGCGAGTCTGCGTTCTTTTTTATGGAATAAAGTGATCAAGCTCCCTGTTTCCTATTTTGATCAGTATGCATCAGGAGAAGTGGTCAGTCGGATCACGAATGATACGACGATCGTCCAGAATCTGATCTCGTCCTTTTTTCCGCAGTTTATCAACGGGATTCTGTCCCTGTTTGGTATTTTTATTATCTTGGTACTCATGGACTGGCAGATGACTTTGGTCATGCTGACGGCAGTTCCACTTGCACTAATGCTGACGCGTCCTCTAGGAAAGAAAATAGCTAAAGTATCCAGAGAGATGCAGGATGAGACGGCCTCGTTTTCCGGAAAGATCCAGCAAACGATCGCTGAAATCAGACTGATGAAATCCTCAACAGCTGAAAGCTATGAACAGTCAAAAGGTAAGAAGGACATTGAAAAACTTTACACCATCGGATTAAAAGAAGGTAAATACATGGCCATCATCAGTCCGCTTATATATACGCTTATGATGGGGGTCATGGTGTTCGTCATCGGTTACGGAGGTGTACGCGTAGCCAGAGGACAGATGACTACGGGTCAGTTGGTAGCATTTCTGCTTTATTTGTTCCAAATCATTTTTCCGATCATCACCTTCATGAACTTCTTCATGCAGATGCAGAAAGCTACCGGTGCAACGGACCGCATCTCATCTATTTTAGAAGAAAAAGAGGAAGCTGAAGAACAGGGAGAAGACAGAACCATTGCTGACCTGCCTATTATTTTTGATCAGGTCAGCTTTTCCTATGAATCTGAGAAAGAAGTGCTCAAGTCCATTTCCTTTGAAGCACTTCCGGGAGAAAAGGTTGCGTTTGCTGGTCCAAGTGGTGGAGGGAAATCCACACTTTTTGCACTCCTGGAGCGGTTCTACACACCAGACAGTGGAGAGATTCGAGCAGGAGAGGTGTCTATAGAGACAATCTCGCTCAGTTCATGGCGCAGTCAGATCGGGTACGTTTCTCAGGAAAATGCGATGATGTCTGGAACCATCCGTTCCAATGTCTGTTACGGGCTGCCGGATGCCGACAGCATATCCGACGAGCGCTTGTGGGAAGTACTTGAAATGGCTTATGCTAAAGAATTTGTGGAGGAGTTTCCGGGCAAGCTTGATGAACCGGTTGGCGAACGAGGTCTGAAATTGTCAGGCGGACAGAGGCAGCGGATCAATATTTCCCGTGCCTTTTTAAGGGATCCTAATATCCTGATGATGGATGAGGCGACAGCCAGTCTGGACAGTCAGTCTGAGGAAAAAGTATCTAGTGCATTGAAGAAACTCATGGTCGGGCGGACCACTTTCGTCATTGCCCACCGCTTGAGTACGATAGTAGACGCAGACAAGATTCTGTTCATAGAACAGGGGCGTTTGACTGGTATAGGCAGGCACGAGGAATTGATGAAGACGCATCCTCTCTACAGATCCTTTGCTCATCAGCAGCTGGCAGATGAATGATGTGACAGTTTAACGAAAAAGAGATGAAAAATATTTATCTTTCGCTCAAAAGATTGCACGGAAACACTTAAAGCAGTAAAATAGAGTCTGTTACAAAGGAGCACTTTGCTCCTTTTTTCTATGAAAAGCGATAGGTAAAATGAATCCAGCGCACACAGGAGTGACAGCCAGCTGGTATCGAGTGAAAAGAGGGTTCTAGAATGAGTTCTGAAGCAACAAAAGGATTAACTAAAGAAATGTCTCATGACGAAAGAATGATAAGCGGAACTGCCTGGATGACTGCCGGAAGCATGATTTCCCGTATATTGGGTGCCTTGTATATCATTCCCTGGTATGCCTGGATGGGTGGACAGGGTCCGGGAGATGCAGCGAATGCATTGTACCAGATGGGTTATACGCCTTATGGGTTCTTTCTTGCTCTGGCGACGGCTGGCGTACCGAGTGCTATATCCAAACAGGTGAGTTACTATAATGCATTAGGGGAGTATGGGGTTTCAAAGGCCATATATAAACAGGGTCTCAAAATCATGGCTATCACTGGAGTCGTTTCAGCTCTGGTCATGTTTGTAATGGCACCGCTGCTTGCTGAAGCCAGCCCATCAGCCAGCGCATCTGAAGCCGTTCTAGTCATGCGCTCACTGACTCCGGCTTTACTCATCATTCCTGCTCAGAGTGTCACACGCGGATTTATCCAAGGACATAATACGATGAAGCCGTCTGCAGTGTCTCAAATACTGGAACAGCTGGCTCGAATCATTTTCCTCCTGTCAACTGTGTATGTCATCAGAGAGGTCAATTCCGGTGAAGTGGTGACAGCCGTTGCATTCTCTACCTTTGCAGCGTTTGTGGGAGCAATTTTTTCACTAGGTTATCTAGGATTTGTGCTCAAACGCATGAAGACAGCCTTCAACTATGAGCCTGAAGAAAGCAAAGGCGAGGTATCAGTCTCACCGAACGAGCTGATCATAAATATTATTAAAACGTCGATTCCATTCATCATCATTGCGACTGGAATCATCGTCTTTCAAATCGTCGACCAGGTCACATACGGCCCGCTCATGTCTGCCTTTTCAAATATGAGCGAAAGCATGATCGAACAGACTTACGGAATCACTCAGGCCAATGCACATAAACTGATCATGGTACTCACTTCTTTCGGTACGGCCATGTCGATCGCTTCAGTTCCTCTTATCAGTGATCTGATTGCGAAAAACAATATGAATGAAGTGCGCAGACAATTTTCAAAAGGAATCCAGCTTCTGCTGTTTGCCATGTTCCCTGCAGCAATTGGTATGGCTGTCGTCGCTGAACCGTTGTATACCATTTTCTACGGCAACAATGCTCTCGGAACTGGCATCACACAAGTGTCAGCTGTGATGAGTATATTTGTTGCACTATATGCGGTGCTGGGGAATATGCTTCAGGCTGCCAACCTGACTCGTCCGGCTATCAAAGCTCTGATGACCGGACTGGTAGTAAAAGTGGTCACCCAGGTTCTATTCGTATCATGGCTCGGTCCATACGGCATGCTGCTGTCATCTATCGCCGGTTTTGGCATAAGCTGCTGGCTGATGATGCGTATCATGCATGAACACACACACTATTCCGCAAGCAGACTGTTCAGACGTTCCCTTTTGATCCTGATTTTATCTGGAGCTATGGGAGTTGGAACACTTATTGTAAAATGGGGACTAGGATTCATCCTGAATTATGAAATAAGAATGCACTCGTTGATTGCGCTTGCAATAATAGCAGTAGTCGGGATCCTTATTTATGGTTATCTTGTGCTGAAAACGAGACTAGCTGACCGACTGATCGGTGCTAAAGCTGAACGTGCACGAGCTAAATTTAGAATGAAATAGAATACTCTTTGCACACTCAAGAGTTTATGAAATAACGAAAGGAGAGCATATGAGACTTGATAAACTGCTGGCCCACAGTGGCTTAGGCACACGAAAAGAAGTAAAGAAACTGTTAAAAACCAAAATAGTCGAGGTCAATGAAAAAACCGTGACGGACCCGAAGACTCATGTCGATCCTGATACGGACAAAGTAACGGTCGGTGGAGAAAAACTGGATTATCAGGAGTTTGTCTACTTCATGATGAACAAGCCTCAAGGCGTTATCAGTGCTACTGAAGACCTGATGCATGAAACCGTGCTTGATCTTCTGGAGATGCAGGACAGTCTGCAGGAGCCTCATCCGGTCGGTCGTCTGGACATCGACACAGAAGGGCTGCTGATACTGACAAACGACGGCAAGCTGACGCATCGACTGCTTTCACCGAAGCATCATGTAGACAAGCGGTATTATGCAGAAATAGACGGCATAGTCACTAAGGAGGATATCGTCCAGTTTAAAGAAGGTGTAACTCTGGATGACGATTATGAGACACTTCCTGCCGATCTGGAAATTCTGTCAACAGATGAGGAAGCTGGAACGTCAGTCATTGAACTGGTTATTCGAGAAGGGAAGTTCCACCAGGTCAAGCGTATGATACAGGCAGTCGGGAAAGAAGTGACCTACCTGAAACGCCTTGAAATGGGGCCAATCAAACTCGATGACACACTTGAACTTGGTGCTTACAGAGAACTGACGTCAGAAGAAGTCGAGTTATTGAAGAAAGCGTAAATATAAAAGAGATGCCCTTGAATCCGTCCAACTAATGCTGGAAACTTGGATTGAAGGGCATCTTTTTTTGTATTATTGGCCGATCGAAGGAAGTTAATCTGTTGGATTACTTAAATAGTCTTAAGACAAATGTTTGCAGATTTAGAACAAAACAATCATTTATAGTGAGGAAAAAGCCGCCAAATCGGCTTTTAACTACTTAAACAGACGATCAGTATCTGTTATGTAGAAGACAGCAAAATGACCAGCTATAGCCATTTGTCAGGCAACGACTGGTCATTTATTTATAGCACAAAGGTTTGAAGAACGAGCGCCAGGAAGCCGGCACCGACATAGGAGAACGCCAGAGCCATCGTCCATTTCATTTTTCTCTTATCCTGTTCGTGTTCTTCTTCTGTGACATATTCGCTTGCCTGAGGTGTGGACCACAGGGCGAACACGAAAAATCCGGCAATACCGAAAAAGTACAGAAGGTCCAGATTCATCAACATCAGGAGAAAACCGAGGAGAAACACCCAGATAGAATTGATCAGCAACTTATTTTTTTTCATCGTACACACATCCCTCTATGTGAACTACCCACCACTTAAATCCTCCGGATTTTGAAGTGGGGGCTTCCTACGAACTCCATTCTTGTCTGCACAGGTTTCATGCAGACAGAGGAATCGGATATGGGTAGGCTCAAAAGGCAGTCCCTGCCTCATAGGTTTTCTTTTACTTGGCTAACGCCAAGGAATACTCAGTAGGCTTGGTTGTCGCCTATATAGACTTGGTTATCGTCTATATATAAAGTATACCAAATGAGAATGACATTAACCACTTCAAGCTATCGCTTGACCGAAATTCATCTCCCACTTTCACTGGTGCTTCGCACCCATACGCTTAGAAGTGGGAGATGAATTTCGGAATTACGTTAAAAACTCTATCTGCATAAGTGTATCTTTTTTTATACTTGTTGACAATATATCCATAAACAGACAGAGGAAATTTAGGAAATTCTTCATAGATAACAATGAGTTTGTCAGACCACTTGGAAGGGAAATTGCCTTGTCCGATATCTTTTATGAATCCAAAGACCACTCAAACGAACCGTTTCCCACTGTCGTATTTTGAAAAAGTTTTCATTGTTTCAGGAATCTGCTCAATAATATGTGTTGGCAAGGTAACGTACTGGTGTCTGGCTAGTTCATCGCCAATGTAGCTGTGCAGGTATACGGATGCCAGAACAGCGTGTTTCTTATGCTCAAACTGTGCGACAAAACCGGCAATCATTCCAGCCAGAGCATCACCCATGCCACCGGTAGCCATTGCAGGATTCCCGGCAGTATTTTCCCAGACTTCATCCTCGTAATAGACCTCCGTCCGACTTTTTTTCAAAACCACTACCGCATTCAGATCCTTCACTTTCTGATGGTTCAGTTCAACGTCTTGATCATCGATCGGTACACCAGTCAGTGTACGCCACTCGCCTAAATGAGGCGTCACGATCAGTTCTGCTTTCAGAGGAGGGAGATTTTCATTGACATGCAGATGAATAGCATCCCCATCCAGAACTAGGATTTGCTCCTCGTCAATTGTTTCATAAACGGTTTTCATTACATCAGCCGCCCTCTGATCACGACCCAGACCCGGTCCAATGACGATCACATCCATCCCATCGATCATGGATTCCAACTGCTGGAGATCATACAACGTCAGACACATCGCTTCAGGAAGTCTGGAGTGAAGGGCAGCGTGATTACTTGGATCTGTAGCTACTGTCACCAGACCTGCGCCGCTGTGAACACAGGCTGAAGCAGATAAAATAATCGCGCCACCCATATTTTCGTTACCTCCAACTAACAGTACCCGACCATACGTACCTTTATAACTGTCTTTTTTTCGTTCAGTAATAAAGGCTTCTACTTTTCTTTTAGTTATTTTATTCATCTGGCATGCCTCCTTTCCTTTAGTTTACTCTTCAAATACTATCCAGTCGAGTAAAACCAGTCAGCATGTTTAGTTGACTGTTATAATGTGGAAAGAAGTGTTCGTGTCATCTTTAATTGGAGTTTAATGAAATAAATGATAAAATAGAGAAAGAGACACGAAAATGTATAGGAGGAATGTAAGAATGACTGAACACTCAATTGACTGGAAAGCTGAAGCGGCGAAACGTAAAGATGCGTTTCTGGAAGACTTGTTTGACCTGCTTCGTATCGATAGTGTACGTAATGATGATAAAGCAACAGAGGAAGCGCCTGTTGGACCTGGTCCCAAAGAAGCACTTGAGGCATTTCTGGCTTTAGGTGACCGTGATGGCTTCACAACAAAAAATGTAGATAACTGGGCTGGCCACATCGAATACGGTGACGGAGACGAACTCATGGGCGTACTGGCTCACGTCGACGTTGTCCCTACAGGAACGGGATGGGAAACAGATCCGTTTGAACCCGTGATCAAAGATGGCCGTCTCTATGCACGTGGATCAAGCGATGACAAAGGACCTGGTATGGCGGCTTATTATGCGATCAAGATGATCAAAGACCTTGATCTGCCGGTCTCCAAGAAAGTCCGTTTCATCATCGGAACAGATGAAGAAAGTGAATGGAAAGGCATCAAGCATTACCTTGAAACTGAGCCTGAACCTGACTTTGGTTTCTCACCGGATGCCACATTCCCGATCATTAATGGTGAAAAAGGGAATACAACTGTATTCATCGAAACAAAAGGAGACGGGTCCGGAGCATCAAATGAATTAGTTCAGTTTGAATCAGGCCTGCGTCCGAATATGGTTCCTCAAGATGCGGTAGCCGTCGTTAAAAGTGACGACCCTCAAGCTATCGAATCTGGACTGACTGACTTCCTTAATGGACTACCAGTCAAAGGGACAGCGGCTGTGGACGGAAACAAAGTAACGCTGGAATTCACCGGTAAGGCGGCTCACGGAAGCAAGCCGGCCAGTGGAGTCAATGCAGCGACTTACCTGGCACGTTATTTATCAGACTTTAATTTTGGAAAAGATGCAAAAACTTTCTTGGAAGTCATCACACTTTATCTGCACGATGATCCTGAAGGGAAAAAACTGGGTATCGATCATACGGACTCCGTAATGGGAGAGCTGACTTCCAATCCGGGTGTCTTCTCCTATAAAGCAGAAGAAGGCGGAAAAATCACGGTCAATATGCGTTACCCTCAAGGGACAACAGAAGATAAGATCTTAGATACTTTCAAAGACAAGCTGTCTCAGTATGATGTAGAGCTTTCAAACAGTGAAGGGAAGGAACCTCACTATGTTCCTGCCAACGATCCGCTTGTGACAACACTGCTGGACGTTTACCATCGTCAGACTGGGCTTGAAGCTCACGAAATGGTTATTGGTGGCGGAACATACGGCCGTCTGATGGAACGCGGAGTCGCATACGGCGCAATGTTCCCGGACAGTGTTGATACGATGCACCAGGCCAATGAATTCATGGCTGTAGATGATCTTATGAATGCAATGGCAATCTACGCAGAAGCAATCTACGAACTGATCAAATAAAGATAAGCTGAATGAAAAAAGGAAGAGCCGCGGCTCTTCCTTTTTTCTAATATGCTCAAATTAAAATTACTCACTAAAAGAAGCCATTCCTGAGAATAAAATGGCTTCTTTAGTACTTATTCCGTTAGTTACCAGCTGACTTGTGAATGGTCAACTGTCCAAGTCTCTCCTTCTTCCCTGTGGAGGTGTCCGGAAGAGTAGGGCTCATCATCGACTGTCAGCGAAACCTCTTCAACATTGTAGTAGGCTCCAATGGTATTGACCAGTGCCTGAACAATGAGTGACTCGATTCCCGATCCGGCATTCATATCATCAATCAGTTCTACGGAAAAGTCGGCATATGCAATGCCATCATCTCCAAGATACATATAGTTGATTTCAGCTGACCCAGCAATCAGAGCTAAAGAGTCGTAACCCTCGGCCTGTCCTCTCAGGACTTCTGTCAAAGCCACTCGAATGGGCTCGTTAGTATACAATTCAATAGACGTATTGACAGCTTGAAGCTCAGTAGCCTGATCATCGAGTGTAAAAACTGTCACGGAATGTTCTTCTGGCTGATTTTCCGCAAGTTCTGTCAATGTTGAACGAATCTCCATCTCATCGTCACCGGGATTTGAAATGCGCTCGACCAGCCCAATGCCATCAGCATAGTAATACACTGTCGTATTGCCTTCGCGTTCGCGCGTCAGTTCGATTGCATCAAAGGTTCCGAAAGGGAGGTCAATTTCAACTGCCACATCAGTTATTTCAGTTACTGAGCCAGTCGGGCTCTCCCAGGAGTGACCGGCTTCAATAGGCAGCTGGAGAATAATTTCGTGGTCATCCTGCGCACTGCTCAATCCGGTGTCCATCATATCATCTCTGAAATAGGTTTCCGGACGTACAAAAATTTCCCGTATTTCATCCTCAGTATACTCATAGACAGTAACCACATCGGTTCCAGCAGTCGACTCAATCATCTGAAGCGTGTCATCATGGGCGAACTGAGGATAACGGGTGAATGAGGCATACTCTATGCCTTCACCCTCGTATTCAAGCCAGGTGTCTTCCAGCTTGGGGAACCAGACTTCAAGATCTTGTGATACGGCATAGTCATCTTCAGTAAGGTCGTCCGTGTCGTCTTCATCTAAATCTTCGTCATCCTGTTCGGGTGCGATGACTTCTTCATCCGGCTCGTCGATATCCTCACTGTCATCTTCGTTATTGCAGCCAGCGAGAATGAGGCCAGCGGAAAGTGTCAGATACGTATACTTCAGCCAAGTGTTCGTCAACATTCTTATCACTCCTTAATTGGTGCTCAGTAATTTTTGTGAAGAGCCGTTCTGTAGATTTCTCTTGAAATATCCAAAGTCTGGTCGCCACGTTCCGAAATAGAATCATTGCCGTGTGCTTCGAGTTGTGAAACTAAGGTATCAATATCCTCTTCTTGAACGTTGACTTCAGAAAGGTTGACGGGCATGTCGATCGACTTGAAGAAGATGATCGTTTTAAGAATAGCTGCATCAATTTTTTCTTCTTCAGTCCCATCAGAAATGCCCCAGACTTTTTCGGCATATTGAACTAGTTTGTCCCATTTCTTGAGTTTACGGACCGTCATCACAGCCGGCATGATTGCAGAAAGCGTACGTGCATGGTCTGTATTGTTCAAGACAGTGATCTCATGGCCAAGTGCATGTGTCGACCAGTCTCCAGGTACTCCTCTGGACAGCAGGCGATTCAGCGCCAGAGTAGCGGTCCACATGAAGTTAGCTCTCAGATTGTAGTCATGCTTCGATTCGTCAATGACGTCCGGTCCAATTTCGATCAGGATGCGAAGCAGGCCTTCAGCAAATTCATCCTGCACTTTTCCGCCGACAGGATAAGTCAGATACTGTTCCAGAATATGAATGAATGAGTCAGTGATCCCGTTGGCCAGCTGCCTTTTTGGAAGAGTATAGGTCAGTTCAGGTTCGAGAACGGAAAATTTCGGAAAAACTTCCCAGCTGCTGAAGCTGACTTTAGCTTTCTTTTCCTTGAATGAAATAACTGACGTCTCATTCATTTCGGTCCCAGTGGCGGGGAGAGTCAGGATCGTTCCAAAAGGCAGGGCAGACTGGACAGGTTTACCAGCCCCGACACCTTTTCCGAAGATATCAGAAGGATTTCCATCAAATTCTGCTGCTGCGGCAATGAATTTCACGCCGTCAATGACCGATCCGCCACCGACTGCCAGCAGATAATCATATCCTTCTTCCTTGATAAGCTCCACGGCCTGCATGCAAGTTTCAAATGTCGGATTAGCTTCGATTCCGCCGAATTCGCCGACAGTCTCGTGTGACAAGGCTTGTTTTACACGGTCAAGTGTTCCGAATCGTTTGACGCTGCCGCCACCGTATAAGATGAGAACTTTCTTATCAGAAGGGATGTGCTTATCTAATTGTTCGATTTTATTTCTTCCGAACAGTATTTTAACAGGATTGTAAAAAGTAAAATCAGATATCTCTGGTTTCATATTAGTGCCTCCTTTGTAGTATAAGTTAGTGTCAATACTTTCTTTTAATAATTGCTTACAATGGTTGTTATATCAAGGAAAAGCAAAAAAACACTTGCCCCTCCCCTAAATCTCGTTCAAAATAGTAGGTACCAACCAAACTACTTCCAAG